>NZ_JARPLC010000010.1:0-28066 GCF_032350395.1 Limnospira sp. PMC 289.06 | reverse complement strand
GATTTTACTTATGGGTGGACTGAGAACATATCAGGGTCTGGAATTAACTGTAGCAGTTAAATATAAGAAACTTATAAAGTCAGGGGTGAATTAGTCAAATTTATTTCAGCAGGTCTGCGCGACAAAAAAAACTCAGCCCCCCATATACCCTATCTATGTAAACAGCATTAGCCCTCGGAGAGAGTTTCCGAGTCATGATTGGGGTAGTGGCTAACACCTCCCTAACCAGCCTAGCCAGCCGGAAAGCGATCGCACCTGAAAAATCACAAGTGATTTTACTTATGGGTGGACTGAGAACATATCAGGGTCTGGAATTAACTGTAGCAATGAAATATAAGAAACTTATAAGGTTCAAGAAAAAAATTTGTCAAGTCGCTATGACTTTAATATCAAAAGCGCTACTATCAAAACTATAAGTATATTTTCTTGCACTGATAGCAGATTATGGCTTCCACCGATATGAATTTTCCGGTTCGGGTTTTAGTGATTGCAGGCGAGTCTCCGAGTCGCGGGGAACTGGCTAACCTATTAACTATCAATAATTATCAAGTTCAGGTTATTGGTGATGGATATGAAGGTCTGGAGGTAGCTAAACATATTCCACCTGATCTGATTTTTTTAGATGTCAAATTACCCGATACCGATGGATATCTGATCGCCAAACAATTACAAGTACACACTGTCACTGCTCATGTTCGGATTCTTCTACTAGCCGAGTCTAAAAGTGTATTTAGGGCAATTCGCGCCTTCAACTTGCAAGTAGCAGATGTTCTGATTTATCCCTTAGATTTTGAAGAAGTACAATGGCGCATAGAAATGCAACTGTTATCCTCCCCATACAGAAGGGATAATTTAACCAATCAGCTATCAACTACACACTCCCTCAAATCAGTTAATCATCAATTAAAAATACTGATTGATAATTCTCCTCTGGGAACTATTATTTGGGATCGAAAATTGCGGGTTATCCAATGGTCTAAGCAAGCAGAAGAGATATTTGGTTGGTCTGAGTCGGAAGTGTTGGGTAAGTCGATGAATGAATGGAAATTAATCTTTGAGGAAGATAGCGATCGCGTTAATCGAGAAACTCAGACCATTTTTGCCAATCAAGAAAAAAGGAGGATTTGCATAAATCGTAATTACCGCAAAGATGGATCAGTAATTTATTGTGAGTGGTACAATTCCAATTTTTACGATGAATCAGGAAAACTGAATATGTTGCTGTCTTGGGTTCAAGATATTAGCGATCGCCAAAAGACGGAAGCAGCTTTAATAAAAAGCGAGGCTAAATTGCGGACTATCATTGAAACGACCCTCGAAGGAGTTTGGATAATTGACAGTGATAGTATGACCACTTTTGTCAATCAGCAAATGGCAAATATGCTGGGTTATACCCAAGAAGAAATAACTCAATCTTCCCTATTTAAGTTTGTGGATGAACAGGATTATCCAATAGTCGAAAATTATCTGCAACGTCGTCGTGAAGGTATTGCGGAGCAACACGAGTTTCAATTTAAGCGGAAAAACGGAGATATTCTCTGGACTATACTATCAACTAATCCTATATTTGATGATAGTAAATATGCTGGATGTTGTGCGATTATCACAGATATTAACTATCGTAAAAAAGCTGAATTAGCCATAGCAGTAAGTGAAAAACGCTTTCAAGAAATCGCCTCTACTATCAGTCAGTTTTTCTTTGTAAAATGCGCCAATTCAGGACAATATATTTATTTAAGCCCAGCCTATGAAAAAATTTGGGGACGCACCTGTGAGAGTCTCTATCAAAATCCTGATTCTTGGTTAAATACCATCTACCCAGAAGACCGAGGAGCAGTAATTAATTATCAGGAAAAACAGCATCAAAATAATTTGGTTAAACGAGAATATCGGATTATTAGAAATGATGGTGTAATTAGGTGGGTTTATGAAGAAGTCAACATTATTTATAATGACGATGGTTCTCCCCTACGTTATGTAGGATTTGCGGAAGATATTAGCGATCGCAAGCAAGCAGAACTCGCCCTAGCCGAAAGCGAAGAACTCCTACGCCTAGCGGTCAATCATGCTCCTGATATCTTTGTAATTTATGACAGCGATCGCCGTTTAAAATTCGTCAACCAACGAGTATTAGAACGAACAGGTTGGTCAGAAGAAACATTTATTGGTCGCCGAGATGAAGAGCTATTTCTCCCAGAGGAAACTTGCCATTATTTACCCTTGCTAGAAAAAACCATCCAAACCCTAACCATACAAATTGGTGAAGCTACTATTACCCTTCCCAATCAAACCCCAAAAACCGTCATCATTAAGTATTTACCACTGTTAGACAAACAGGGTAGACTGAGCCAAATTTTAGGTTTAACCTTTGATATCACCCACTACAAACAAGCTGAACAAAAACTCAGAGATAGTGAAGAACGCTTCCGCACCGCTTTTGAAGATGCTGCGATCGGTATGGCATTGTTATCCTCCCAAGGAAACTGCTTAAAAGTTAATCGCTCTCTATGTGAAATGTTAGGCTACCAGGAAGCAGAACTACTCCAACTCAAATGTAAAGATATCACCCACCCAGAAGATTATGAGCAGGAGGTAAAATCCATTAAAAAATTGATCGAGGGTCAAGTTAAATATTACTATGTAGAAAAACGCTACCTTCATAAGCAAGGATATGTAATTTGGGTATTATTAAGTATGTCCATAGTCCGAAATATTGACGGGGTTCCTCTCTATTTTATTGCTCAAGCTCAGAATATCAGTGAACGGCGAGCCGTAGAACAGATGAAAAATGAGTTTATTTCTGTGGTTAGCCATGAACTGAGAACCCCACTCACCGCTATTCAAGGCTCGTTAGGACTGTTATCTTCCGGCTTGTATGATCACAAACCCCAGGAGTTTCATAAATTTATTGAAATTGCTTTATTAGAGACAGAAAGACTGGTGCGAATGGTTAATGATATTCTTGATATTGAACGGCTAAACTCCGGTGAGGTTCAATTTCAAATGGAGGCTTGTTCAGCTCAGGAATTGATGATGCAAGTAATTAATAGTTTACAGGCGATCGCTCATCGGGACTCCATTACCCTGGAAATTTTACCCACTTCCGTTCAACTCTGGGCGGCACGCGATGCCATGCTACAAACTCTGACTAATTTAGTCGGTAATGCTATTAAATTTTCCCCTCCCCATACCACTGTCACCCTCTCAGCTTACCCACAGGATGATATGGTACTTTTTCAAGTCCGCGACCAGGGACGTGGCATTCCTCCCGAAAAACTAAAAACTATCTTTAGTCGCTTTCAACAAGTCGATGCCTCTGACTCTCGCCAAAAGAGTGGAACTGGTTTAGGCTTATCTATCTGTCAAAGCATTATTGAACAACACGGCGGTAAAATTTGGGTCGAAAGTCAATTGGCTAAAGGCAGCACTTTTTATTTCACTATTCCTAGGGTTATAAATACCAACGACACTAACCATTAAAATCGTTTTTAAAAACTCAATTTCCCCTTCTACTACCTAGGATGCACAAATTGTCGTTTGTGTCAAGCCCCCGTTTTTTTGCCGTCCATTTTTTCGCCTAAATTGGTGTCTCGGGATTAGCCATTTTCCGTCAATAGACCTTTAAACTCACGACAGCATCAGGGTTTGAGCCTCATTTTTGCTATACGCACACAAACAGCGCTCATTTTTGATTTTTTCCACCCTACCACAACCCCCATTCTCTCGTCAAATTTATAGGAAATTTTCTCAATAAAAATGTAATAAATATTTACCATTTTTTAAATATTAAAATCATTTTGCCAGATAAATAAGTTTAGCTTAACTAAATTACCATCAGGGACAGATCACAGAAGTAACAGGTAAAAATTGATAATTATCTATATAAGTTTCTGTATTTGTAGACAGGAAAAATGCTTGTCTATTTGAACCTAATAAGCGAGAGTAGTTTTATCTTGTTTACACGGTAAATCGTGACCTATGCCAAAACCCCAAATTTTAGTAATTGATGATGAAGAACGTATCCGGGAAATCGTCCGGGTTTGTATGACGGATCTAGGAGGTTGGGACGTAATTACAGCCAACTCTGGTCAAGAGGGTTTACAGAAAGCCAAAACGGAACATCCTGATGCGATTTTGTTAGATGTATCGATGCCAGATCTTGATGGTTTCCAGTTGACCAGGCAACTCCAACAAACACCAAGCTGTCGAGAAATTCCGGTAATTATGCTGACAGCCAAAGTGCTAAAACAAGATCGCGATCGCTTTGAACAAATGGACATCGCCGGAGTGATTACCAAACCATTCAACCCCTTGACCTTAGCCCAACAAGTAGCCAACCTGTTAGCTACCAATTCCGATTAATCAGCCATTGAAAGTAACAGGAACCTCCAGGAAATATTTAACAGTGTCAGACATCAAAAACCAGTATAACATGATTAAAATATCAATATAGCTGGCAGTTACACATTGAGGAGTAAATATGGGGATCTCAAGCCAAAAATATATTTTCAATCACCTATTTAAATAGCCATTAAATCTCACCATTATTGTAGCTATAACTTACCCTTGCGCTACCCTAGCCGAAACCCTCTCCCCGGTCTTACCTGTAAATTTACCAGAGGTTCCTAACACTATTCCATCATTACCAGAACGTCCCCAACCGGAACCGGAACTTCCCCCCCAGTTACCTACACCTGAGCAATTATTTCCTTCCCCCAACCTAACACCAGAAAATATAGAAGAACCCCCAGATGTATCTATTACTATTATTGTCGAAAAATTCAGCTTTGAAGGAAACACAGCCTTTAGTGATCAACAACTAGCAGAAGTTACGCAATCTTTTCTAAATCGTCCGATTACCTTTGCGGAACTTTTGCAAGCACGTTCGGCCATTACTAATCTTTATATCAGCGAAGGTTACATTACTTCCGGCGCTTTTATACCCCCCCAGGAACTGCAAGAGGGAACGGTAACCATCCAAATTTTAGAAGGAGAAGTAACTGATATTAACGTCAGCGCCACCGGACGACTAAACCCCGATTATGTGCGTAGTCGTCTAGCTGTTGCTACCGCCAAACCCCTAAATCAAAATCGTCTACTCGCCGCGTTGCAACTATTACAATTAAGCCCGATAATCGATACCATACAAGCCGAATTGTCTGCCGGAACTCGTCCTGGTCAAAGCATCTTAGATGTAGAATTTACCACAGCCAAAACCTTCGATATTAATTTATTTGCTAATAACTACCGCCCCCCCAGTGTTAGCACATTTCAACGAGGCGTTGAACTCACAGAAGCCAATCTTCTCGGACAAGGAGATAGTTTAGGCATATATTATAGTAATACCGATGGCAGTAATGTGGTAGATGTCTTATATGATTTTCCGATTAATTCCCGCAACGGAACCGTAGGATTTTACTTTAATTATACTGATAGTAATATTGTAGAACCACCTTTTAAGGAACTGGATATTGAAGCCACAAGTGTCACTTTTGAATTGCGATATCGCCAACCTATTATTCAGACCCCGACAGAAGAGTTAGCCCTAGGTGTTAGTTTCGCCCGCCGCGAAAGCGAGACATCTATTTTAGGTATAGGTTTTCCCTTGGCTAGGGGGGCGGACTCCGATGGTAAAACCCGCCTATCAATTTTGCGTTTATCTCAGGAATATACCAGGCGAGGAACTCAACAGGTTTTGGCGGCGCGATCGCAATTTAGCATAGGCTTAAACTTGTTCAACTCAACCATTAATGATGACGGTCCTGATAGTCAATATTTAGCATGGCGAGGTCAAGCCCAATGGTTGCGATTATTAGCCCCAGATACCCTAGTCTTATTGCGCTCCGATATCCAATTATCCACACAGGAGTTAGTACCCCTAGAACAAGCAGGATTAGGGGGATTAGATAATCTTCGGGGATACCGTCAGGATGCCTTATTGCGCGATAATTTTATATTTGCTTCGGCGGAGTTACGCTATCCCATTCTCCGAGTTGATAACAATAAGGGAATTTTACAAGTTACCCCCTTTGTAGATTTCGGCACCGCCTGGAGTAGTAACGCCGACCAATTGCAATTATCCTCGGAAACTTTAATGTCTTTAGGCTTAGGCTTGCGTTGGCAGTATGGTGATAATTTCCGCGCCCGGTTTGATTGGGGAATTCCTCTGATGGAACTTAGTTCCAATAAACGAACCCTCCAAGAACAGGGGTTATATTTTTCGGTCGAATGGAGTCCGTTTCGGTGAATATTGGCGAGTTGATAACCTCATCAATGGGAGGTTTTTAAAAACTTTAGGTAACAGTTACCAATTACTAAACCTACCGGGTGTTTAGGTTCGTCAGAGAATGTTAAAAAAATCTGTGATTTCTGTTCACTCCTAAAGCGATCGCCTATAATACACACAAGCCAAATAGATAGCGTATCAACCCCATCGAGTTAACCCCCCAGGTTATAACTCGGCTATATTCCCCAGTCATGAAAACCCTACTTAAATGGCTAGTAGTTGGTGGTTTTGAACTCATCCTTTGCTTTGGGATTTTAGGAACTTCCGCGAATTTAGTTAGTTCCCCCAGTAACCTCAAAGTCTGGTTAGGAGTTTTTGGATACTTCACAGGATTAGTAATAATTCCCGGCTTATCGGTTTATCATGTGACCCACAAAATTCATCGCGCCAAAGTCGAACAAAAACAGCTACAAGCCACATTTCCTCAAGATGACACATCTTGGTTAGAACTGTTAGACTCCCAGAGGTAATTATGATGATGAAAACCGCGCCAATTCCCAATGTACTAGGGTTAACAGGATGCGCCATTTTAGTAAGTATGAGTATCTCTTCCTGTGGTGTCATTCCGGGAACTAGCGTCAAACGCATTCCCCCTGGTTATGTAGGACTGAAAGTGCAAATGTACGGAAGCAATCGCGGTGTACAGAATGCCACTATTAGCACGGGAAAAGTATGGTATAATGCTTACAGCGAGGAAATTATCATTTTTCCCGATCACGTTCAATATTACATCCTCTCAGCGGCGAGAGATGAAGGTTCACCTATCGACGAAAGCATCAGTTTCGGAGTTGGGGGAACTAGCGTCAATGCAGATATTTCTCTCTCCTACTTTTTCAATACCAACCAAATCAAGGATTTCTACGGTAAATACCTGAAAGACCCTGATGAGTTTAAAGGGACTTTAGTACGCAGTGAACTCCGTAACTGCTTTAACCAAGAAGCAGCCGGATTAAGACCAGAAGATATTGTCGGAAGCAAACAGCGAGAATTATTAACCTCGGTTCAAAACTGCTTAAATGAAAAATTTGTTGGTGTGGGGGTGGAATTTGATTCGATTGGGTTTGTTAGTAAGCCCCGTTTTGATAGCGCCATTGAAGCGCAAATGACCGCCCGTTTTCAAGCGGAACAACAGGTGATCGCTGCCCAAGCACAACTACAAGTCGCCCAAGCCGAAGCAGAACGTCAATTAGCCAAAGCCCAAGCGGACGCAGAAGCAGCCAGAATTAGCGCATCCACAGTTAACCCCATGACCATCAGGCTGAGGGAGTTAGAACTTCAGGAAAAGATGATCCAGAAATGGAACGGTGTACTTCCCCTATATCAAGGTGGTGTCGCCCCATTTCCCAGCTTTGACCCTAAACCGGCCACTTCTGCTAATAATTAATCATTCATGATTAGGAAGTCTTGGGTTGTAACTTCCTTAGAATTGATGGTTGATGCTGTCCCAAACCATCTGTCAGTACATAACTGGTGGCTAATAATAGCAGCCATAGCCCCGGATAACGAGGTTCTAACCAGGGTTGAAGGCGACGCGCGAGGGGGGGAACCCAACTAAATAACCAACTGATTAACGCCAACCAGGTGAAGACAAAATAACTAATCATCCAGCGGATAACTTCCCCAGTATTGACAAAATCTAAAATCCAGATGAGCAACTTGGGGTTCATGCGCGCCGCTTTTAAAGCCAGACGGTTAAAGGTCCACCAGTCGGTCCTATCCTTAATAAAGGTATTAGCTACCTCTTCGGGTTCTGTCGCTAACAGCCCAAAAAAAGTATTTAAAATGGAGTTAATTCTTTGAGGAGGAAGATAACGCCCGGTGGGAACCATCATTCCCTTAGAAAACAACCAAGTAACGGCGATATTGCTTTGATAGGCGCGAATTTGATTGAGGTAGTATTTGGTGAGCAAATCATGCTTTAGTGCGGTATTTAATAAGTCCGTTAAACGGGATAAATTCCGTACCAAAGAACCAAAACCAGTAAATACTAAGGGAGACTGAAGACAAGCAGCATCTCCAATAGAAATTAAACGGTCATAGGCGACAGTGCGATCGCTTCCTCCCAGACTAAAATAACCGGGGATATAGCCAAAAGTCGCTTTTTTCCAAACCAAATTATCCAGATTACAACGACGATATTCTGGTAAAATAGTAAAGAAATCCTCGAACATTTCCAACAGAGAACCGGGGTTGATCTGATTAACCTGATGATAGTGAAACAGATAAATAGTCAACTCGTCACCTTCGCCAGGGAACAACTCCCAAATCAATTGGCGACCCCTAGAAATATCCCCGTGACTGTGGAGAACATCCCCATAATTAGAATCCCAAACTCCTGGTTCAAACCCACCATTAATCACGGCCCCCACGGTAGGACAAACACTATCAAAGGTGCGATCGCCATTAAGTTGCCAAGCAATAGGGGACGCGGTACCCATAGCATCAACTAATAACCTTCCGGTAGCTATCCGTTCGGAATTAGTAGTCAAATCAGTAGCCGTCACCTTAACGCGATCGCCTCCAATATCCGCCCGAATAAACTCCGTTTCATCCCAAATCTCTCCCCCCGCCTGTCGCAGTTTTTCACCACACAAAGACAGCAATTTATCCGTATTTATGGCTACATTCAACACCCGAGGAGTATGCAAAACCTCCCCCTTAGCAATGGGGGGATTATTAGCATCAAAAAACTTGTGGAAACCGTCCTTATACTCCCTAGCAATAAAACTCTCTACTTCCGCCCCGGTGAACAATCCCAAGTCAATTAAACTCTGTAATTCACTGCGAGAAATATTCCATTCCCGGTTCATCCGACCAAAGGGGAGACGTTCCATCAATAGCACCCGATACCCTAAACGTGCCATTACCGCCGCATGAATGACCCCTAAAGCCCCGCCAACATAAATTAGGTCATAACTAGGCAACTCCCCATCAGAGTCCTTTCTCGCCTCAGTAAAAATCACCTGTTTAGGAGTTTGTGGATTTCTCACCCCCTCCCGCCAGCGTTTCTCCCACCAGTACACCCGTTTTAGGTCATATTCCCCATTAGGGATTTTCTGAAAATATTTCACCGTTTGGGGATAATAGGCAGCCAAAGCCTCAAAAATCGACTCCTGCGACAAATCAATGGCTGGAGGTTCAGGATACTGATAGGGAAACTCCTGTCTTAAACCAGTTTCCAGGCTGTTGAGTACCCGTTTTTCTTGAGAACTTCCCACAGTCCCCACCCGAAAAACCTTGAGATAGGTTGTGCGTTGGACGGACCAAGTAAACACCGACAATTCCCCAGACCCCTGTTGAGGAAATTTCAGGCGAAACCCGTCTGGGGTGATCGTTTTCTCACCCACCCCCGGATTAAACGTTTGCTGCAACCAGGTACAAACGCTGTGTGTATCGGGGTTAGGAATTTCCAGATATAGAATCTCTTTCATGTCCATGTCAATTTCTTTGGTACCTGAGTTGAGGCTTACCGCTTCACTGTTAACGAAATTAGCGATCGCTCTATTACACTAAGCATAGGGGAAACTGCGCCAGCAGTAACTATCGAGAGGGCGCTAGAACAGGTAACAATAATCTGTTATGCCACCATAACCAGATATAGCAGACTCTCAGTACCCTGGTCTATATAGGGCTACTTCCAACCTACAGGAAATTCTCAATAATGACAGAAAACTTGAATTTCTCGGAAATTATCAGCCAACAGCGACAGTTTTTTGCCACCGGAGAGACTAAACAGGTGGACTTCCGACTCTCGCAACTGCGACGACTCCAACAGGCGATCGCTGATTTTGAACAACCTATCCTAGAAGCAGTCAAAGCTGACTTAGGCCGTCCTGAGTTAGAAGGGTTGTTTGAACTTTCCACCCTCGGAGAAATTAAATATGCTCTCAAAAATTTAAAATCCTGGGTTAAGCCTCGCCGGGTCAAGACCCACCCCACTGCCTTCCCCGCTTCTAGCTATATCTATCCTGAACCCTTGGGAGTTGTCTTAATTATCGGACCTTGGAATTATCCCTTTCAATTGGTCATTTCTCCCCTCGTCGGTGCGATCGCCGCCGGAAATTGTGCTATCCTTAAACCCTCTGAACTAGCCCCATCAACTTCCCAAGTCCTAGCCGATCTGATTAGCAAAACCTTTCCATCTCACTATATCGCCACTATTCAAGGGGGGGTAGAAGTTAGCCAACAACTCTTAGATGAACCCTTCGACCATATCTTTTTTACCGGAGGGAAGCGCATCGGGAAAATTGTCATGACCGCCGCCGCCAAACATTTGACTCCCGTTACCTTAGAATTGGGTGGCAAAAGTCCCTGTATTGTCGATGCCGATACTCAGTTAGATTATACCGCCAAAAGGATTGTTTGGGGTAAGTTTATTAACGCTGGTCAAACTTGTATAGCCCCAGATTATCTATTGGTAGACCGCCGCCTTAAATCGGACTTGATTAAAGCTATGATTGGCTATATTGAGAGTTTTTATGGCTCCGAACCGCAGCAAAGTCCCGACTATGGGCGGATTATTAATAACTATCATTTTCATCGGTTGACTGAGTTATTACATGATGGTAAAATCGTCACTGGTGGTAAGTTTGATGAAAGCGATCGCTATATCTCTCCCACTCTCATTGATGAAGTATCCTGGGAAGACACCATCATGCAAGATGAAATCTTTGGGCCGATTTTACCCATTTTGACCTATGATGATTTAGGGGATGCAATTAGTCAAATTAACGCCAGACCCAAACCTCTCGCACTTTACCTATTTTCCCGTAATAAACAGTCACAACAGCGCGTTCTTCAAGAAACCTCATCTGGGGGTATTTGTTTCAACGAAACTATCATGCAAGTCGGGGGTCAATCCTTGCCTTTTGGAGGAGTAGGAGAAAGCGGCCTCGGCAAATATCACGGCCAAGCTACCTTTGACACTTTTTGCCACCACAAAAGCCTTTTAAAGCAATCTCTACTCTTCGATATTCCCCTGCGATACGCACCCTATAAACCCAAGTTTAACCTGATGAGATTTTTCATTAAAAACACCTGATTTTTTATCTGCAATATGGTAGATTTATCTGATTAATAAATTTACCATCATTGCCCATAACTAAAAACGGCTTTTTCTCAACTCTATTCCCTATATAGGGAATCATACAAATCGAGTAAAAGCCTTTTATTGGGTGCGTCAGTTGTGAATGTTCTGGTTAACAATGCCATTGATATACTGGTGCTGACGCACCCTACCGAATCCTCACAATTAGCTACCAGTTTTAGCCTGAATTGGTGGTAATTGACCATTAACACTAGGATACCAACTTGGTTCAGGTTTAAGAACATCCAAATTCAATCGATAACCAATATTACGAACCGTTTGGATTAAACTAGGCTGTCGAGGGTCAGTTTCCATCTTTTTCCGCAATGATAGAACATGAGTATCAATAGTGCGGGGATTATCAATATAATCTGGCCAAGCGCGGCGCAACAGTTCCGAACGACTGAGAGGCTCCCCATCATTTTGAGCCAAAACATAAAGAAGACTATACTCTTGGGGAGTCAGTTCTATCATTTGACCCTGAAGATAAACCCGACGCTGTACCAAATCAATTTTCAAATCCCCATAATCTAAACTGGTAGGAGGAGCCACATTGCGAGTGCGACGCATAAGTGCTTCAGCTCTCGCTAAAAACTCCTGCATTCCAAAAGGTTTAGTTAAGTAATCATCAGCTCCTGCTCTCAAACCACGGACAATATCAGATTCCGTATTCCGAGCCGAAAGCATCAAGATTAAAGACTGTCGTTGCTGTAGTAGCCACTGGCAGAATTCTAGACTATTGCCGCCTGGTAATTCTGCATCAATAACTACTAAACTTGGCTGAGTCGTGTAAAACACCTCTCTAGCATGATGAAAGTCCGCAGATTGACACACCGAATAACCAACGTGCTGAAGATGCCAACCTAACAGCGATCGCAGGTGCGGATTTCCCTCAATAATTGAAATATAAGCATATCCCACTGGTGCCAGCTTCCTTTATCAATAATTGAACACAGGTTAACAGAGTCGAAATCATCATTTTGTAACTCCTGCTACCCTTGCGATCGGCAATCCACCCTAGATCTATGATCACAATTAGGTTAATATAAAAATCACAGAGGGAGAGAGGCATCAACCTTAAAGCGGCCATCAGTCCACAACCCCCGTAATTTTCCGGGGTGCATTATGATCAAAATGAAGGGAATGAGTAAGAACTTGAAACAATTGCCATCGGCCCAGGGAAACCTATAACTAAAGGTAACAGTCTTTTCAATCACAGTCCGATTCAGCTAGAATGCCAGAAATCCATATCGGTGAGGTGTATATAACTGAATCAAGGTAGAGACTAATCCCTATCCCTTAACCATACCCCCAACATATAGATTATAACTTGAGGTTTCCACCATGTTACAGAATGCTCAGACCATCCGGCACTACCAAAAAATCACTGATTCCCTCGTCGAAATGTGGAATCGAGGCTATCGTTATGATGAGCTTAGAATGTTTGTAGATGGCTACATTGCCGCCCTGAGAAATACAAACGCCCTCGAACCTTATCAAATTCACCGCCTAGAGGAAGAAACCTTTAGGTACATTAACGACCCGTCCAACTTTGAAATGACTCCCCTACCACAACCAGAAGTAGATTATTACTAGATACTTGGGAAAAACCCAGCCTTCGAGAGGCTGGGTTAGGGAGTTAATTAGTTAAGCCGGACTATGATGCCAGAGCGACCTCTAGCATCTCTTGTAGTTCGCCCTTCTGATATAACTCAATCATCACATCGGAACCGCCGACAAATTCACCATTAATGTAAACTTGGGGAATGGTCGGCCAGTTTGAATATTCCTTAATACCTTGGCGAATTTCGGCATCTTCCAAAATATCGAGGGTTTCAAAGGGAACCCCTAAACTATTGAGAATTTGCACCACATTATTGGAAAAACCGCACATGGGCATCAACTTGGTACCCTTCATAAACACAAAAACTTTGTGCTGGTTAATCAGGTTTTCAATTTTGGCTTCTACTTCAGGATTCATAGTGATTATTCAATCGAGTTATTCACAACTTAGATCAACAAATTAAGCAGCCTGGTTGACTTTTGACCACTCTTGGGGGGTATAAGTTTTCAGCGCTAGGGCATGAATGGCCTCTGTTGCCATAGCTTCCCTAACAGCTTTATAAACCATCTGATGTTGTTTCACCAGGGTTTTGCCCTCAAACAGAGGCGAAACCACTACAGCTTGTAAATGGTCGCCCCCGCCAAGGTCTTCAACTTTAACAACAGCATCAGGCAACTCAGACTTAATCATTGCCTCAACTTGGGAAAGGGTGATCATGGGATTCCTATTAAACGACTATGTTTGATTGTAGATGAATTATTGAGCATTGGAAGTGGTTGCCGGGTTAGAAGAAGCACTACCCCTGGCTGGACTGCTGACAAATCCTAATTCAAGTAATTGTTGATATGCTTTTTGGCCTAAATCCCGGGTTGGGGCTTGAGAACGAATAATTTGCACGAGTAGGGGAACAGCTAACTCGGGTTGATTCTGGGCACGATGGACTAAAGCCAATTGATAAGTGGCTGTATCCCTCATTTGAGCGGTATCTCTGGCCTCATTGCGATGTTGGTCAGCAATGCGGTTGTCAACCCCTGAGAAACTGCTGGCTAACTGTTGATGAAAATTAGAAAGCTGATTGAAAATTTGGCGCGCCTCCTGGAGTTTCCTGGCTGCCTGGGTGTAATTCTCGTTACTAATTGCTTCCCCGGCTTCAGCTAACAAGCGCTCCCCCCCTTGAACACTTAAAAAACTACTATCAAGGCTCAAAGGGCGCATATCTTGAGGATTCCTCGGTACTGGGGTCGGACTTAAATCTCTGGGAAATTCAGGTTCCGAGCCTTCACCTGTGGCCTCATCATACACAGAAGGATCTTGAGCCATAACCGTTGTAGCATGGCCTGAGACAGTTAAAACAGTCAGGGCTGATGCCAATATACTCACAAAAAGTTGAGGATAGCGGACTATGAAAGGAGACAGCATCATGCGATCGCGAAATGAAAGGTTATTGATGTTTACAGATCTTATCATTTTTTGGCCAAAGTGTAGGAGTTTAGTAAAACTGTTGTAGATCCTGACCAGCCAAGGGTTATAGTCTTTATAGGATGACCATCCATCCACCCCAGCTTGATTCGGTCAACCATTAACATCGGACTTAATCTATTGAGCCAATAATAGTGAGCACTTTTGAGGATTATAACAAAATGACATCAGCTAACTCCTACGAGATTAACGCTCAACAATATCAGGGCATGGGCGTTCCCGAAGAAAGTCTTGGCAGCATTCTACAACGGGGAGGTGAGGAACTGGCAATTACTAAAGTTCCTGGGCGGTTTACGGTTCGCTTGGTTTCCACACCCCCAGTAGGCGGCGGTGGTGGAGTCAGCCCCCTACCAGATCAAGCTGATGGACTCACGCCAAAACAACCAGTCACGGATAGTGGCCCTCAGTTTACCCCGGTTGTATCTGAAGGAGAAAACTTACAAAATTTGCCTATCCACATTGAGGAAACTTCCTCGGTACCACCAGAACTCCAGGAAGTTAAGGTAAAAGATGCTGAACTCGATCAGGCGATGGAACTGGCTCGTCAGTCAGATCGGGTGGCTTTTGCGAGTCATGTCTATCAGGCTGATAATAATCCGGGAATGGTTATGTATCTGACCAATCAAATCACCATTCAGTTTAGCGAGGAGGTTGAGGAGTCCAACCGCAATGCGATCGCCAACAGCCAAGGTTTGAGATTATTAAAATCTGTCTATGGTGTTCCCAACACCTTTGTCTATGAAGTCAGCAGCCAAGCTCAAGAAAATCCCATTAAAATCGCTAACCGCCTCACCAGGAACCCAGAAGTTCTAGTAGCAGAACCCAATATTGTGGTCAAAAGCCAAAAGTATTATCGACCTACTGATCCTCTCTACCACCGTCAGTGGTATCTCCATAATACCGGAGGTGCCGATGTAGCTCCTGATGCTCATATCTCGGTAGAACCAGCTTGGGATATTACTCGAGGAACCAGATCTATAGTGGTTGCTATTACCGATGATGCGATCGACCTTAATCACCCTGATTTTCAGGGTATAGGAAAAATTGTCGCTCCCATTGACCTGAAAGGCCAAAATCGTCTCCCTTCACCACAATCTCCTTCAGATAACCACGGAACCGCCTGCGCCGGATTAGCGATCGCCGAAGAAAATGGCAAAGGTATCGTCGGAGTTGCCCCAGGTTGTGCCTTAATGCCCATTCGCACCACCGGATATCTCGATGATGAATCAGTCGAAAAGATTTTTGATTGGGCTATTAATAACCGAGCCTCTGTCATCTCCTGTAGTTGGGGGGCTAGTGCCGTTTATTTTCCCTTGTCCATACGACAACGAGCAGTAATTACCAAAGCCGCCGCCGTAGGGCGCAACGGTCGAGGCTGCGTCGTATTATTTGCGGCCGGAAACGCCAATCGCCCCATCAACGGAACCATTAATGAAAGTGGCTGGCCTAATAATGTCATATCAGGCCGAGTCAGATGGTTATCTGGGTTTGCGGTTCATCCTGATGTAATTTCCGTATCCGCCTGTACCAGTCTTAATAAAAAAGCGGCCTACAGTAATTGGGGAACCGGAATCACCGTCTGTGCCCCTAGTAACAATGCCCCCCCTGGAATGTGGCTCCAAGAAACTGGCTATATTGGAACCCCTCCATCGATTAGAACCGCTCTGCGTGGTTTAGGAGTTTTTACGAGCGATCGCGTAGGTGCAGCCGGCTATGATCAGGGTGACTTTACATCCCATTTTGGAGGAACTTCCGCCGCCACTCCTCTAGTGGCTGGAGTAGCCGCTTTGGTCTTATCTGTTAATCCGGATCTCAGTGCTAGGGAAGTGCGCCGCATCATTGAACAAACAGCCGATAAGATTGTAGACCCTGATGCTGATCCTCAGTTGGGTATCAGTATGGGAACCTATGATGGTAATGGATATTCCCAATGGTTTGGCTACGGTCGAGTTAATGCCGAAAAAGCCGTAAAAATGGCTCAAAGTCAACGGGTCAGCCGCCAACAGGTTCAAAGGCGGGTGGAGCAATCTAATAACCGCGTCTTAAATATTCCCGATCATAACCCTCAAGGAGTGACTAGCACTATTTCTGTTGCTAATACTAGCCCGATTTTAGATATCCAGGTGACTGTCGATATCGAGCATCAATTTTTGGGTGATTTGGAAGTGCGGTTAATTGCTCCACACGGGGAGGAGGTTCTACTCCAGGGTCGCACTTTGGGAGGCAATAAGGTTTTGAAAACTACCTATAATCTCCAGACGACTCCCTACATGAGAGAGTTACTAAATCACTCACCACAGGGGACTTGGCGGTTAGTTGTCGCGGATTTAGCACCCCATCACACTGGTAAATTGAACGGGTGGAAATTGGATCTAGGTTTGTAATATCTGACATCCTCCGGCCACCGACCCTCGTGAATCGGTGGCTGCTTCCCAGAATCACTCCTGAGATCAGAGCTAACTCCACATACCAATTCTTTGGGTTTGTCGTCGAATATGGGCTGGCAAAACTTCAGGAGTATCGCCGCCGCCCATCATGCCATAGTCAACAGATGGGATAGCGTTCGCGCTGGTAACATTATCACTGACAAACTCTAAACAGATTTGAAACCGACCCTTTTGCCAGGGCCCGCCGGGGGTAAGTAGTTCGCACTCAATGCCTTCCCCAAAAAGATTTTCCTCTTCCAACTTAGACTGCATCATAGTCAGAAATTCGCTGACCCTGAAGGTGCATTGAAACATAAGGGTACTCGAACCTGTATGGAGTACGTCGTTATCATCCAAAATACGAGTTACATTGTTCATCAAATTTCCTCTTCATTGAATTTGGGATCAGGGCGGTAATCAGGTCTTAGCCATTGTTTCCACGCTGTAGAATATGTACGGGCGGGTTCTCACAAGTCTGCTGGGGAAAATAGAGATGATTGCAGAACTCGCCCCTACACAGTTGGGGAAATTCGCGCCTGACTATGTTCTTATTAGAAGAACCAACCATAGGAATGGAGACCTTTGCCTAATAGGTTAACTCCTAAGTAGCACACCCAAACTACCAAAAATCCTACAGAAGCTAGAATGGCGGGTTTCCGGCCTTGCCATCCTCGGGTGATCCGGGCGTGGAGATAGGCGGCGAAAACTAACCAGGTGATTAAAGCCCAGGTTTCTTTGGGGTCCCAACTCCAGTAAGAACCCCAAGCCTCATTAGCCCAAACTGCACCAGCAATAATGCCAATGGTGAGTAGGGGAAAACCTAAACCGATGATCCGATAGCTGATGTTATCAATGGTTTCTACTAGGCTGAGACGTTGGGGTGATAGAGTGGCGGTGCTGGTTGGTTGGTCTGTTGAGGGGGTAACTAACTCGAGAAGGGCGGTAGAACCTTGACCGTTGGTAGCAGTGGCAAATTCCGAGGGTTTAGAGTTCGATAGCAGAGCATTAGGGGAAGTGCTAATGGTTTCTAGTTGGCTAACGGATGATTTATGATTCCGGGAAATTCTGGTTCCCAGGGAACTGCCACTGAGTTGGACGGCTTGGCCGCGAGTTAGAATTAAAAAGGCGATCGCCAATAGAGAACCTACCATCAGGGTGGCATAACTGATCATCATGACGCTAACGTGCATCATTAACCAGTTGGACTTGAGGGCTGGCACTAAAGGCTCTGATAGTTGCATGGGAGCCGGTAGTTTGAGGGCAGCAAAGGCGGCGATCGCCATAGCTAATGGGGCTGTTACCACACCCACTAAACGGCTACCACTCATGTTTTCCGCCACTAAGTGCATGGCGGTAATGCCCCAAGCCAGGAAAAATAGGGACTCGTAGAGATTACTAATGGGAAAATATCCGGCTTCCATCCATCTAGCCCCTAATAGGGCTGCTATAGACAGGTTGGCGATCGCCATACCGGCGGTTCCTAAGCCCTGCAATTGGGGTATTTGGGGAAATGCAGCCCCTACCCAGTAAACCAACATTGTGATTAGCACAATGGCAAATGAAATGTTATCTAACTGATTCTGGAGTACCACCAGATCCATGTTATGTTCTCCTCTCAAATTTTTTCGATCACTTTTTCGATCCTACCGATTTTTGCAGCATTTTCACTATTTTGGGACTAATATATAGCGATTCGGTGGATTGGTGAGGTACTTTTCAAAGCCCCCTTCCGGTATGGGGAGAGGGGTTTGGGGTGTAGACGCGCAGCGGCTTCTCTTTGAGTGGGCTGTACCTTATGGATATGAGAAACGCTATAAGTGTTATATAACCTGCCACCAAACCCGATCAGATAGCCGTCTATTTGTGTTCAACAATAACCTGATTTTTTGAGAAATCTCGGTTACGATGCAAAAATCCACCATCATCTGATTTTTGATAGGACTGTTTTTCGGAGGACCAGCACAAAGTGAATGCAGCCGAACAAGCTAATAATCTCGAAGTTGCCAGCAAAATTGCTTCTGTCGTTAATCTATTTAAAGCACAGTTTCCCGATGTGCGGGTAGACCTCAAGCCCTGGATGAATGACCCAGAGACTAGGGAATTAGTTGACCCAGACTCTATCGACATTGGTTTTAACTTTCCCGGTAGAAGTCGCTTGATGCAAAGTCGCTGTATTTTGATTCAGATCCGACTGTACCATGATCCCTATGACACTGGACGTAAGGCGATCGGAGTCGAAGCGGCTGGATATGATCACCGTGGACAACAGTGGAAAGTCTCCACCGTGGACAATTGGCAATTTTGGGGTGAGTGTCAACCTGCCGATGAAGGGGCCGATAAGCTAAAATTATTTTGTAGGCAAATCTTCGAGTTGTTTAATGGAGTAGACTCCGGGGCGGCTTGATCGCTTGCTCTAATCATCAAGATCCATAATAAACCGAGTATACTAAGAGTAGGGGAGGGACTGCTATTAATTGTATCGTTGAATATCAGGCGATCGCCGGCAAGCAATCACCAAATTAATTCATAGCCATGACTTACAATACTCACCTTGATGATGATGAAGGCGGCTTAGACTTAGGGCGGCTGTTGGGGGCTGTTCGTCGGAAACTTTTACTGATTAGTGGAGTGACAATTGTAGTAGCTGGGGCGGCTGCTTACAAAGCTATTACTGATACACCCATCTATCAAGCTGAGTTTGAAATATTAACTCAGCCAGTGGCTATTTCTACTCAAGTAATTTCCTCTGCTAATCCCCAAACTCTTAGTAATCGAGAAGAAATCGTAGCTGTGACCCTGGATGCAGTACAACTTAAACTACTGACTAGCCCCAGGGTTATTGTTCCGATTGTAGAGGAACTTCAGTCTCAATATCCAGGTATTACTTATAAATTTATTGCTAGTAATCTCAGAATCAGACCTACTCCTGAAAATATTTTAATAGTAGGATATCAGCACCCCAATAAAGATTTGGTTAAGTCGGTTTTAGATTTGGTGTCAAAAGCATTTTTAAACTACAGCTTAGAAACCCGACAACAAGATATTCTCAAAGGTATTGAGTTTGTGGGGGAGCAAATCCCACAATTACAAGAGAGAGTTGATAATCAGCAAGAAAGGCTACAGATTCTCCGCCAAACCAATAATCTTTTAAACCCAGACACTGAGGGTAGTAAACTCTCCAGTCAGGTGACAGCAATTGAACAACAACTTTTAGACAATCAGCTTCAACTTGGTCAAGCTAGATCTTTGTATGCTAACCTACAAAGGGAACTAGCTAATAAACCACCGGAATATGCTGTAGCTTCCATACTACTGGAAAGTCCCCGTTATCAAGAAATAATGAATCAACTGCGGGCGATCGATAATCAAATGGCTAAGGAGTCGGTTCTTTATTTAGAAGCTAGTCCCGAAATCAGCATTTTGCAAGAACAACGAGAAAGTTTGTTGCCACTTTTACAAAGGGAAGCCGACCGAGTTAGTCAAGAGTGGGCTAGTAAAATTCAAGATCTAGAAGAACGAAATCTGATTCTGCAAGATACCATAGATCGCATTAATGCAGAAGTTAAACAGCTTTCGGTGGTGAGTCGAGAATATACGGATATTCAGCGAGAATTATTGATTGCTACGGATAACTTAAATCAGTTTTTGGCGAAACGGGAGGCTTTTAAAATTGATATGGCTCAAAGGGATGCTCCTTGGGAGTTATTAACTCCTGCAGGTGAACCTAAACCTTCTTCTGCAAGTTTGAAGAAAAATGTGGTTTTAGGAACTGCTTTTGGTTTGCTATTAGGATTGGGTTTGGCGCTGTTGGTAGACCAACTTAGCAATGTGATTTACACAGTTAAGGAGGTTAAAGAGGCGACTAAGTTACCGATTTTGGGAGTTATTCCGTTTGACCGCCATTTGAAGTCTATAGTTTCCCAGAATCTTCCTGATAGTGAAGCACTAGAAAATCTTGAACAATTGGATTTGGGAATTAGCCGGAGTCATCAGCCACAAGGAAATGTCATGTCGGCATTTTATGAGTCATTTAGAAGCCTTTATACTAGCATTCGGCTGTTGAACCCAGATCAGCAAATTCGGTCTATGGTGATTAGTTCTTCTGTACCTGGGGAAGGTAAATCTACAACTGCTATTTACCTGGCTTTGGCGGCGGCGGAACAAGGTAGAAAGGTGCTTTTGGTGGATAGTGATTTGCGATGTCCGACTCTCCATCAGCACTTGGGATTGATTAATATGATGGGGTTGACTGATTTAATCTCTAGTGATTTAATCGACATAGATATAGAGCGTGTAATTCAGCCCTATTTTTTGGAGAGTAATCTGTTTGTTTTAACATCAGGCTCAACTCCCCCTGACCCGATTCGGATTTTATCATCTAATAGGATGGTGAATTTAATCAGGAAACTTGAGCATGATTTTGATTTGGTGATTTATGATGCTCCGCCTATGTTAGGATTAGCGGATGCTAATTTGTTGGCTTCGGAAACTAATGGTATGGTATTAGTAGCGAGTTTGGGTCGCATTAATCGTTCGGTTCTGGAAAATGCGATCGCTCAATTAAAAGAGAAACCGAACATGAGCGCCCCCATTTTAGGAGTAGTTGCGAACCGTTCTCCTGAAGTTCCCCTCAGTTCTTATAGTTATAGTTTCAGTAATCCTCAATTCCGGCAAAATCCCCGAAATTTGACTCCTCAAAAGGTGAATAGTTCATCATCAATTGTAGGAACAGTTCCGAGAAAAAATGCCAGAAAATCATAGCAAGTGTAGAGACAAGGGAGGCTTGTCTCTACGGGTGGGGTACGGATGGGGGGGGATTGGCTTTAATTAACTAACGGGCTGGTTTTGTTGATTAGGAAGCATCAGACTCCCGCAAGCGTTCCAACTCTTCCCTTAACTTAGCAATTTGAGAGGTGAGATTTTGGATTTCGGTGATTTCATTGGTTTGGGGGCTAGATACTTCAGACTCTGTGGAATCTGTAGGAGTAGTTATGTTTGAACTATCGACTTCACTGGACTGGGTGGATTGTGATTGAGAAAGGAGTGTATCGACAAAGCTGCGGGCTTCCTCTTCGGTGATAGCGCCTTTTTCCGCCCATTCTTGGGCGAGTTCATTTAACTGTGACTGGATAGTTTCCAGGTTGGCTTCCCGCTTTTGAGGGTCTTGGAGAATTTCAATCAGTGAGGATGTTGCGCCTAGGGTGACACGAAATCCTTGGTGTAGCATTTGGGTTAGGTTATCGACATTCATAAGTAGCAGAAAACTCGTCACGACAAGAAACAAGTGGCTAATTAGCGCGGATCTAGGATATATTCTAGCATTTGGCTCTAGTCTGGGGGGACTTACGCCAAAACTGGAGTGAATAGCGCGAATTTAGCCAACCTGTTCGAGGTATTGTTGCACATCATTAAGGATTTGGGTTAATTCAGCCTCCGTGGTAAGTTTAATGCGATCGTCGCGGAGGGTAATCAAGACTTTAGCAGCAAAGAGACTTGGCCAGATGTTGGGATTACAGAAGACTTCCAGAAAGACATCTCCGGTATACTGGTATTCCATGGACTTCTGGGGGGTGGGTCTACCTGCACCAGGGGTAGATTGAGCCGCCACGGCTATTAGCTTCGTTAGCTCATTTAGGGCTGTTTGTAAGTTGGTGGCTGCTTCTGGGGTGAAGCGCAAGGCTACTGAGCCCTGTATTAAATTGATAGTTAGAGGAGCAGCAGACATAATTTTAATGGTAGAATAATGATTACCTTAACAATTGTACCGATTAGCGATCGCCTATTAATTATCAGATAATTATCGGATGTGGAGGCTTGGGGGGGATTGATGTTTACCGGAAAGTTTTGAGATCGTATTTGAGGAAAATAGCAGGGTATCATCATGAGTATGGATCACCGTTGTGAAGTGCGCCGGGTTCTGATTATCACCTTGGTTTTAAATTTATTGGTGATGGGGATTAAGGCTGCTGTAGGAGTTCTCACTGGGTCTTTGAGCTTATTGGCTGATGCTCTGCATAGTGTGACAGACGGGGCGAATAATGTGCTAGGATTGGTTGCTAATCATTTCGCTTCCCCAGATCCCGATCGCGAACATCCCTACGGACATCAAAAATTTGATGCGGTGGGTGCTTTGGGAATTGCCGCTTTTTTGGGAATTGCCTGTTTTGAAATTCTCACCCGTGCTGTAGAACGCCTGCTAGACAGTGAAAATGACCCGGTGATGGTCTCTGTTGAGCATTTATGGATTTTGTTGTTGGTGTTGGGTATTAATATTTTTGTGGCTTATTATGAACGGCGGGTGGGTAAGCGTTTAGGAAGTGCTTTGCTCGTGGCAGATGCTAAACATACCATGAGTGATGTTTGGATCACAATTATGGTGATCGCCGGATTGATTGGGGTGTGGCGCGGTAATGCTTGGGGTTTACCACAATTACAGTTTTTGGATGTGGTGTTAGCGTTTCCGGTGGCTATTTTGGTGTTTCGTAGCGGGTGGGAGGTGATTAGCGATAATTTACCTTGGTTGGTGGATAGAATGGCGATCGCACCTGAACAAATTAAGCTGATTGCTATGTCTGTTCCGGGTGTGGTCAACTGTCATGCGATCGCCTCTCGCGGTATCATCGGACGGCAGGTTTTTATCGAAATGCACATGGTTGTCCGGGCTAAGGATGTAGAAACAGCCCATGACATTACTGAAGCCGTCGAAGCACAATTAGAAAAGCGCTATGGTCCGGCTCGTATTTTAATTCATGTGGAACCACCCGAATATAAATCAGATGTGATTACCTACGAGGAGCGATCGCCGACAGAAGACCAAGACGATAATTAACGGGAAATATCCGATTGATCGATATTCTCATCAACTTCCGGAAACCGGATAATGTCGTCTTCTCCCAAATATTCCCCATTCTGTACTTCAATCATTACTAGGGGAATCACTCCCGGATTATCTACCCGGTGGGGGGTATTCATCGGGACGTATGTAGACTGCTTCGCCGTGAGGATAATTTCTTCATCACCACATTTCACCTTAGCTGTTCCCGCTACTACAATCCAGTGTTCACTACGATGATAGTGCATTTGGGTACTGATATGATACCCCGGATTAATCACAATCCGATTGATCCGATAATGGTCTCCTTGTTCTAACAGCATTACCTTACCCCAGGGGGGTGTCCGAGTCATTATCGGTGTTTGAGTTTCTGTTGGTTTGTCGGTTTTGGCTTTTCCCATTTTCCACGTCACGCCCAAAATACAAACCTTATTCTAACTCAAATTTTCACAACAATTTCGCTGGGATTGCCTCCGGTCAACGGTAAATTTTGGTTTACAGAACTTAACATCTACCCATTAGATGGGAAAGTCGATAGTAAATGTAGTCCAACCGTTTTGACTGGTAACTTCAATTTTACCGTTGAGTTGTTCGATCAACTTTTCGACTAATGCTAACCCCAAACCAGTTCCCCCTTGTTTCCAGGGGTCAGCATTTTGGACTCGATAGAATTTATCAAAAATGCGGGGTAATTCCTGTTCCGGTATTTCGGCTTGGTTAGCGATTTGCAACCGCAGTTTCTGGGATACTTCCAAATCATATCTAGTTTCGATGGTTTCTAATTTTAGATTAATCTCACCGCATTCTATGGTGTACTTACAGGCGTTATTAAGTAGTTCCGCAATAATCCGTTCTAGGCTGCTAGTATTAGTGCGTACAGGGGATAAATCTGGGGATAATTCCACATTTAAAACTAGCTTTCTTGACTGAGCTCTAGAATAAAATGGTTGGGTTATTCGGGGTATCCAATTCACGAGATTTAACATATCTAGGCTGATGGGAATATTGGCGGCTTCTAGATTCTGTAAATTCAGCAGGTCATTAATTAAGTTGGTTTCCCGCAAACACTCATTTTCTAGGATATCAAAATAAACTTGTTGACGTTCTGGCGTTGGTGCTAATTTTAGCATATAAATTGCCATTTTCATATTAGATAAAGGTGTCATAAGTTCATGGGAAACAGTGCTAAGAAATTCATCTTTGAGGATGTTTAATTGTTGGAGTTCCTGCACTTTTCGCTGTAATTCGGCGGTGCGGTCAAGAACTTGTTGTTCTAAGTCGGTATTCAAGGCTTGAACTTGCTGGTATAGTTGAGCTTGATAGATAGCGATCGCCAATTGGGTTGCTAATTGTTGAAGTAGGTTAGTTTCTGAGGGTAGCCAATAGCGAGATTTCTGACAGTGATGGACTTCAATGGTTCCCCAAAGTTGTCCATCCTGGAGAATTGGCACTACCAAATAAGCCAGAATTTCTTTATCAGATAAAATCTGCAATTCTTCAGAAGATATTTGTGCTGTTTCTATTTCCTCAACGGTATAAATATGGTGGTCATTAAAGGCATATTGATAATAATTAATCACCTCTTCCGTTAATCTATGTTCTGAGAGCGATCGCCATCCTTTCCCTACCGACTCCGCCACCAATTTACCCACGCCCGTATTAAGTATTTGGTAAATAACTACCCTATCTGAGCTTAAAAAATTTCGCAGCTCTGCTACTGTAGTATTCAGGATATCATCTAAGTTTAAAGATTGATGAATTTGCAGAGATATTTTAGCTAGTAGCCGTTCCCTTTGCAATTGCTCGTGGAGTTGTGCTGTGCGTTCTTGTACCTGTTTTTCTAGTTTGATATTACGACTTCTCAGCAGTTCTATTTTCTCGGATTGCAATTGATATACAGACTGTTGAAGCTGCCGAATCACCCGATACATCTCCGTAGGATCCAGCATTCGCAACAGACTCATTTGGGTGATAATTCCCTGCAATTCTCCTTGGTCATTACTAACCAATAAACGCTGGAGTTGTCTGGCTTGCATTTCCTGGTGAGCCCGCCACAATGAATCCTTAACTTTTAAGGAAAATTGAGGAATCCCCATAATCGTTTCGGCGGTAGTTTCCGCTAAATTTAATTGGATAAATTGCGCTAAAACTATATTCTCAGCGGTGACAATACCTACAGGTTCTAATTTATTGGTAGTCAATTGATTATGAATAACAACGCAACCAATTGGATGAGTTGCCATCATTTGTGCTAAGGTTAATACAGAGGTGTTGACCGGGGCGGTCAGAACGTCGGCAATTATCTCATCTGCTACCCGTCTAGTTCTCAAAATATTGGAAGGTTGCAATACTTTCCTGATTCTTTCTGGGGTCACTACTCCCACTAAATGACCTTGACAGTTCAAAACTGGTAGATGCAAAATTTGATGTTGTCGAAACATAGACAAGGCGGTAAAGATATCCTGATCTTCCGACTCGGTTATTTGACATATTGGCCTTGACATAACCTCCCCAATTCTGATATGCTCTAGGGTGGTTTCTTCGGGATTATCTAAAATTCCAGTAGCAATTAGTTGTAGTAAATCACGGGGAGTAAAAATTCCTAATAAATTCGATTTTTCTGGTGGTTCAGCAACAATTTCTGCACCTATGGGAGTGGGTTTATCAACAACTAATATACAGTTGGATCGTATGCCTGTAGGCTGCATCAATGTTCTAGAATCAGATTTGTCTGGTTCTTGTCTGAGATCTCGTGGAAAAGGACAGTGATTTTGCAATTGGCTGATTAATGCGATCACCTCTGCTACAGACGTATCGGGCGTGACTGTGACCGGATAGCGGTCTACGGCTTGCTCAAGGGCTGAGGAGTAATGGGGCGCAGGGTAAAGCATAACTGATACAATTGCACCGACAATTATTCATTATGGACTATTTCTCGGCAATTGGCTGCTAATTTCTGGTTGGGTCAAGCCCAATTATCCATACTCCAGCAACCGAGATCCCTACTATTGGGCGGCGTTTGTTTTAATCGGTAATTGGCTGTAAGCCAGAAACCCGGTTTCTCGCCAGACTCTTAGAAACCCGGTTTCTCGCCAGACTCTTAGAAACCCGGTTTCTTTGAGAAACCGGGTTTCTTTCACTCACCAGACTCTTAGAAGCCTGGTTTATTTTTTACCCACAAATGGGCTGTTATGGTCGAAAGGGAAGTCGCCTTCCCCAACTCCAATTCCAAACCGTGCTTGATACTTTCACATCACACGGCTCCTGATGTGGACACCCTATTGTCAATAGGAACAGGGTTACAACCCCCTGCTTTGTGACTTCAACTTTGGGAGCTATATACAACACGTAGTCTCATGGATTTCTCCATTACTCTCGCTTTCGTCATAACACTCCTACTTATCGCAGTCTCTATATCCACACCGTGACTAGTGGGCATATCCCAACCATTACAGTTAGGCATTGGCTTTCAGTCACATCCTTTCCCCTTATAGGCATACGCTTACACTTTTCACTACTCAATAGACACAACACTACTGAGAGCCTAACAGGGGTTTAAACGTTCCGTTTATATGGGCATTCCATCTTTAGATTTGTTCTATCCACCGGGGTACTTAAAAAGGTCTGTGTAGGTAGTAAATACAAACTCCTACTTTTCCCCTTACCCTTTTGGGCGCAGCGTATCAAACCTATTTCGCTGCTTATTTATAACGATGGTTCAAGCCGAACATTCGGTTTCCCTAATCATGGATGGTTGGCAGTGGTCGCATCTGGTAGTAGGTTCTACTTCACGCCTTCCGTTCCCCGCTTCAATCCTGGGTTTGTGATTCCCAAAACTGGGGGTGGCTATCGCCTTTACTCTTTCCCATAATCGCCCCAAGTGGATTTTACTCCTCCTAAGTTCACCTGGACGGTAAATTTTGCGATTTCTTAAAATGGGATTGACCTTGAGTTTCCTGCCTTGCTCGTTTTAAGCCCGAGCGTTGGAACATATAAACAGTTAAGGGGTAACTGGGTTGAATCAGTTGATTCCCCTCTAGGAGGTTATTTCGAGCATTGCAGCCCTATTTCACTCCTAAACGTCTCGCACGTATTTTTCATTTATAGACTATAATTTATAGACTATAAATCGTTTATATGAATGCTCACCCTATCATGTCCAGATATTACCCAGAACTACTTTACCCCTAACAGATAGCTTTACCTACAACCTACGGCTAAGATTTTGGCTTAGGGTGTTTATTAGGGGTACTGGGTTTTGAACGAAATGAATACCCCTATAAATTGGAGACTTGCTGAGGATTATGTAGGTATCAGCGAGAGATGACGAAACAAGTCACCAGTTGAAAAGTTGTTTGGGGGTATCGCTTCAGTATGTCATAGCCAGGTTAGT
>NZ_JARPLC010000009.1:62729-68845 GCF_032350395.1 Limnospira sp. PMC 289.06 | reverse complement strand
CCACAGTTGTAGATGTGACGGAAGAATACACCAGCAAAACCTGTACTCACTGTGGTAATATGCATTCCCAGCTAGGTGGCTCAAAAGTGTTCCGATGTCCTGAGTGTGGGTTCACTCTACCCAGGGACTGGAACGGTGCTTTTGGAATCTTTCTAAAAGCTTTGCGGGATACCGCCTCTGTTACCTTAACGGGTAATAGTGCTATCGTCGCATTGTCAGGCAATAGCCGGATAAATGTCGCGTAAATGTATTAGCAATCCAATTTTCCCCGGTACTTTGAGATAGTCTCCTTCAAACTTAACGTTGGCAGGATAACTCAAAGCCTGCCGACCATGCTTTGATTTGAAACGGGGTAACTGCGCCCGTTGTAGCCACGGCACAGATTAAGTCTTCAACTAAGGCCATAATTTGGAAATAGTCAGCATAGGCTTGATAGACTTCAATGGAGGTAAATTCTGGGTTATGGGTGCTATCAATTCCCTCGTTACGAAAGACACGACCAATCTCGAAAACTTTTTCCATACCGCCACAAACGGCACGTTTTAAGAACAATTCGGTAGCAATACGCAAGTATAAATCAATATCTAGGGTATTGTGATGGGTGATAAAGGGTCGCGCCGCCGCGCCGCCATAAATAGTCTGGAGGACGGGGGTTTCAATTTCATCAAATCCGGCATTCCATAGATAGGTGCGAATGCTGCGGATAATGCGGCTACGGAGTTTAAACCGCTGTAGGGATGTGGAATTACTAACTAGGTCTATTTCCCGGTGGCGGCGACAGAGTTCGGGGTCATTGATGCCATAGTAGGAGTCGGGGAAGGGTATGGTAGCTTTGGAGATCACGTCAAGGCGGGATACTTGAATGGAAAGTTCCCCCCGGTTGGTGCGGCAGCCAATACCCCCAACTCCGATAAAGTCGCCAATATCGAGAAGTTTTTTAATTTGGTTGAATGTTAAACCTGGGTCGCCTGTGACGAGTTTTTTCTCGATTTTAAGTTGAATGGTTGCTGATGCGTCGGTTAAGCCAATAAAGCCAATGCTACCGCTATCACGTTTGAAGGTGATGCGACCACAGACTCGCAGGGGAAGTGCTTGGGGGTCGGCTTCTCCGTTGGCGAGTTGGTGTTGTGGTTGGGAAAAGTGATCGTGAATTTCTTGGGCGAGGTGCGATCGCTCAAAAGCTACGCTAGGATAGGGTTCAATACCCTGACTACGCAATTCTTGGACTTTTTGGGCACGAACTTCTAATTCGTTGCGGGTTGGATTCTCAGGCATTTCGGAAGTTACATTATAGATTAGAGTCCTAGGATCTCATATCATAGCGATGGTGAAGATCAGAAGAACCGGATATTTATCAGTTACTGTGGTTAACACTTGTTTATCCCATGAGGAAGGTTAAACCCAAAGTTAGGCTCGTTGTCCTGGGTGCTATTATACTGGCAGTAGGTGCGATCGCTATTGGTTTGGCGTTCAGGCCTGATGCTGAAAAGGATTTGAAGGCTAATGGGGATGATCTGTTTGAGCCGATAGTGGGGAATCCTGGCTTTGAGGGGGAACCGCCGCCACAGGTGAGGCGCAATTTTCCTGATGGTGAGTTTCGGGGTGCTGATTTTTACCCGCGAGCCAAGGCTAGAATTAGGAGTAATCGGGTAAATGTTCGCCGACTGGCTACTCTCAACACTGGAAGTATTGCTAGGTTATCGGAGGGGACGGTGGTGGAGGTGGTCGATCGCATTGATAGTTCTGAGGACGGTTATATTTGGTATAAGGTTGTCCTTCCCGAAAGCGATCGCCAAGGATGGGTTCGCGGCGATTTACTTACCCAGATATCAGATTAAACATCACATCCCCTCTCCCCCTCTTCTCTGGGTTGTTTCTGGGTCTGTGGTTGCCCATCCCACCGCTAATGGTAAATTAGAGCATCTCTAGATCTGTTTATTGGTGAACCATCGGTAAACTAACCGACTCACCAACCAGCCGGATAAGATACTTAAAACAATCGTCGCTAGTCCCCCCCACCATAGGCTACTCACCGACGGTGGCTGGTTGGGATCTTTGTCGATATACTGGGAAAGGCTGAGGGTGATAGCCGGAGTCAGGATTTGTCCGACTGCGATCGCAGCACAAGACCCGGTGAGCAACTGACCTAACTTTTGTTGCTGGTCACTCTGTTGTTTTTGGATTCTTTCATCATCAATACTCACTTGAGTTTGCACACTCAACATCAGTTTATCATACAATTGCAGACCCGGACTCACAAATCCAATAGTGGTTTCAATCTGCTTTAAATAATGCTCCGCCTCATCGATAAAATCCCCCAAAAATCCCCCTAATTTCTCGCCCGTATGTTCTTCGATTTGTTGCAGACGTTTTCGATAATTATATAAATTCACTCGCAGAGTTTTCTCTTGGTCGGCAAGGAAAGAGAGTTTCTTATAAAACTCTAAAGACTGGTAAGGTAGCTGCTTGAGCGATTCTTTATTCCACTTCGTCTTTGAATAGTCCTCAGTTTGCTTTTCAATGTCTTTATATTGTTGACTGATTAGATTTTTCAAGGCCCGACTTTGGCTGTAGAAAAAGTTGATTTTATGATAGCTAAGTATCATGTTTTGTAGGATATTATAAAATTCATCTGCTTTTTCCTCAGTTTCAACATCTTGGTAGAGAATCACTCCCATGAGATGAGTGGATTCAAGAGACAAGTTATTAATCGTCTTAACTTTCACCGATTTGGGATAAAGATAGAAAGGACTTCCTAGAAAATTACATTTTATTAAATCATCCTCCGAGATTGTTTCGGGATAGTATAGCCTTAAACATTGAGCAGCAATCTCACGACTTCCCCAGCCTTGATAGTCTTTTTCTGATATAGTTGCTGCCAGAATAGTGGTTTGTCCGAGTTCAATATTGAGCGTAGAAAGATGTTCGCTGAGATTGCCAAAAGTTTTTAAGTCTTGAAGACCTTCTTCGGAGGGGATATAGCTAGTGAAGCGCAGTAAATAGGTATCATTTAGGCGATATAATGCCAAGCGACTGGTAATAATCCCGGTTTCTAAAAATAAGAAATTTTCATTTTCTTCTTTGCATTCCTCGGGAATTTCCTGCCACTTTAAATCCAGCAAATTCCCCCAGAGTGACACATCTTCTTCCGGGGGAATTAAGCGGACGAACCCGTCCGCATATTTATGGGTTTTGCTAGTTAAATGAGAAGTGATTTTATGCAAATTTTCAGTAAAATTATCACGGCGTTCCTTTAGTTGTTCATCAGAATCATTCAGACCATTTCGCAACACATAATGATAGAGGTGGAGGGTTGGGCAGAGAAGTTTAGGAGGCTGGCTGGTTGTCATTTTTGATGGCTATCTTTATTGGGTTTAATTTCAGTTGCCCACTTTTGGATGTCTTGGCAAGCATCTCGACCTTCATTCTCAATATCTCTGCCTGTAATAGGGAGGCCATACGCTTTCTTACCAGGGTCGCCCGTTTTTTTCACCAGTTTATCGATACCATCTTCATCCAGGCGATCGTAAATTTCTCCAAACCATTCCTTTAGCTGTTCATTCCCCGGTTGCTGGCAGAATGCGGTGATATGATTTGCCATCGCGGCGGGGTTAAGTTTATCTTCCGGTGGGAGTTTGGTTAAATAATCGGCAATAGAAATAGCAGTTTCGCGATCTAGTTTTTGCTGTTCTTCTGTACCGGAAAGCCCCAGCATTTCGTGAAATGCCACACAGATAAAAAAATCGCTCTCACTCATCTGGATATCGCTGTTACTCATGGTTTAAACTCCAGTCACAATAAACGCCGCCCAAAAGTAAGGATTCTCAAAGGAAATCCCCTGTAAACGCTTCAGCGCCCTTTCCAAGCGAAACTGCTCTTTAGGTTCTAGTTTACTCAAATCCCAGTTATTTGCGCGGTTTCTCAACTCATCTGCCGTGCGAGTTCGCAACCAGTTTTGAGCATTTTGCAGCCCCACGGCTTTATCTGGGGTCTGTTCTAGCTGACGGTAGAACTCATCCAGGAGAAAGGCAGTGGCGATGGAATTGACTTTCCACAGACTGCTGACAACCGCTTTCGCACCCGCGAGGAGGAACCCGGTAGCAATCCCCAAACACTCATCCGTGGGTTGAAAGGCATCCACCACTCCGGTACAGCAGGCGGAAAGGGTCACTAAGTCAGCGTCGGGGAGGTGCAAGTCGGCAAATAGGGTACTCAGGGTGAGGTTTTCTTTGTGGTCTTCCGATAGCATCAGATAGGAATCTAGGGGATTCTTAAAATTGTACTCAGCATGACCGGAAAAGTGGAAGCAATGGTAATTTTTGGCCGATTCCAAAATCTTGGATTTTCTGGCCTCGCTGCCGGTGAAAACTTCCGGTTTGGTAAAGTTGCGACCCTGGCAAATACTAGCCATTTCCGCCTTAGCAAAGATTAAATCTTTGTCGTCCGTGGGGTTTTCAATACCCAGAAACGAATCGCGAGACCTTTGGCGGTTTTGACAGATTTTCCAAATTTGCAGGTTGGGGAAATAGCGAACTGAAAAACGGTCAATCAGGCGCTGAGTTGGATTCAAAGGGACCGCATGAATGGGAAATAGATGTAAACTGTTATTGGGAACGATGATTAACTGCTGAATCTGGCGCGGGAGGTATTTCTCTAATTCACTGAAATTGAGCAACTCTCCCAGATGGTCAATGCGCCTGGGTAACTCTTCCCGAGTCGTCTGGATTGCGTCATTTTTAGATTTGCTTTTGTCCGCTAAATCTGCCACCCAGTCTCGCGCCAACCTTTCAAAAGGATTCTGGGGTTTGAGATTGACTCGCAGTTTTTCAGGAATTAAGGGGGATTCCTGTCCGGGGAGAATCAGCAGAGTGATGAGTTCGTTTTCGGTGAAGAAAAACTCAATAATTGCTGTGTCTGAGGGCAGTAATTTTTTAACTTCCTCGAAAGAAATGGGGTAAACTTTGGTTTTTGCGATAAATTCCGGTTCGGTTTCCGCAACTTGGCGGTAAAGGTTTTCCAAGGTTTCTTTAGCATTTTCCCAGTCGAGACTGAGGGTTTCTAATTCCACTTCGGGGAGATGCTGATTCATGTTGTCCGTATAGGCTTGTAAGGTTTGGCGTTCTCTTTGTTTGGCGGTGTTGATGTTTTGGGCGAGTTGCTTGGAGATAGTAGCAGGGAAGGATGCATCTTGTTGGGCGATGCGTTCTACGAGATAACGGTTTCTGAAGAGTTCGGTGTAAATAAAGGCGCGTTTGTTATCTTTAAAATGAATAGAAAAAGAGACAATTTGTTGATACAGTTGTAAATAGGATTGCAGTAAAGAGCGGCGAGTCAGAATATCCCGTCCCTGCTGCATTCGGTCTAGGCAAGCTAGAATCCGTTGATAGCAAAACTTTTTCTTTTGATAGGAGTTGACGGAAAAATAGCGATCGGCTGTTTCTTTGAGTCGAGTCGTGGTGAGAAACAGCAGCAGATTATCTTCATCCTGTTCCCGTTCTTCTGACTGCCGAGGGTCGAGTTTTTGCAGGAGGTTTTTGACTTGCTGACGGGTATAAGCCGAGGAACTTTTATGCAGCAGTTCTCTCAATCCTTCAATCGTGGTAGAGTTTCCGGGACAAGCTATTTTTTCTAGGGTTTCAGCAATTGAACGTAGGGAAGAACTGTTATCTAGCCATTCTATTAGTTTTTTAATAGCCATCTCATTACCTGTGGCAATTTGACCCAAAGTTTTTAAATCTTGGCTGCGATTTTTTTTATCTTTATTAGTTTCCAAAAGCTTGACTAAAGCCGAAATTGCCCTTTCGTTACCTGTGCCGATTTGACCTAAGCTTTCTGCCACTCGTCTGCGGGTGTACCAATCAGTAGAGGTTTCCAGGAGATTGACTAACGCCGACATTGCGGTTTCGTTATCTTTGCCGATTTGACCTAAGCTTTTTGCCGCTTGTATGCGGGTAGACTTATCGGTAGTAGTTTCCAGGAGATTGACTAAAGCCGAAATGGCAGTTTCGTTATCTTTGCCGATTTGACCTAAGCTTTCTGCTGCTAGTATTCGCGTAGACTCATCGGTAGTAGTTTCCAGGAGATTGACTAAAGCCGAAATGGCAGTTTCGTTATCT
>NZ_JARPLC010000009.1:44594-62720 GCF_032350395.1 Limnospira sp. PMC 289.06 | reverse complement strand
TTGCCGATTTGATTTAAGCTTTTTGCCGCTTGTATGCGGGTAAACTCATCGGTAGTAGTTTCTAGAAGCTTGACTAAAGCCGAAATTGCCGTTTCGTTATCTTTGCCGATTTGACCTAAGCTTTCCGCTGCTTGTCTGCGGGTAGACTCATCGGTAGAGGTTTCCAGAAGATTGACTAAAGCCGAAATTGCGGTTTCGTTATCTTTGCCAATTTGACCTAAGCTTTGTGCTGCTAGTATTCGGATATCCTCATCGGTAGTAATTTCTAGAAGGTTGACTAACGCCGAAATTGCCGTTTTGTTATCTTTGCCGATTTGACCTAAGCTTTTTACCGCTTGACTGCGGGTAGACTTATCGGTAGGGGTTTTCAGAAGATTAACTAACGCCGAAATTGCCGTTTCGTTACCTTTGCCGATTTTACCTAAGCTTTCTGCCGCTCGTTTGCGGGTAAACTCATTGGTAGAGGTTTCCAGAAGCTTGACTAAAGCCGAAATTGCCGTTTCGTTATCTTTGCCGATTTGAACTAAGCCTTGTGCTGCTCCTATGCGGGGACCCACATCAGTAGAGGTTTCCAGAAGCTTGACTAACGCCGAAATCGCAGTTTCGTTACCTTGGCCAATTTTACCTAAGCTTTCTGCCGCTGGATTAAGAATGTAAAAATGAGTAGTAGTTTCGAGAAACTTGACTAATGCCAAAATTGCCGTTTCGTTACCTTTGCCGATTTCACCTAAGCCTTGTGCTGCTCGTTTGCGGGTATCCTCATCAGTAGAGGTTTCCAGAAGCTTGACTAAAGCCGAAATTGCCGTTTCGTTATCTTTGCCGATTTGAACTAAGCCTTGTGCTGCTCCTATGCGGGGACCCACATCAGTAGAGGTTTCCAGAAGCTTGACTAACGCCGAAATCGCAGTTTCGTTACCTTGGCCAATTTTACCTAAGCCTTGTGCTGCTCCTATGCGGGGACCCACATCAGTAGAGGTTTCCAGAAGCTTGACTAACGCCGAAATCGCAGTTTCGTTACCTTGGCCAATTTTACCTAAGCTTTCTGCCGCTGGATTAAGAATGTAAAAATGAGTAGTAGTTTCGAGAAACTTGACTAATGCCAAAATTGCCGTTTCGTTACCTGTGCCGATTTGACCTAAGCCTTGTGCCGCTCGTCTGCGGGTATCCTCATCAGTAGTAGTTTTCAGAATATTAATTAACTCATCAATCCTCTTATCTTTCATTTGGCTTCAAACGAGTTTAGGGTAGACACCAAGGGGACTGGAAAATAGGGAGAAGTCTCCAGCAGTCGGGTTAGGGGACTTCTCTGGCAATATCTCTGTTAACTTGCGGTATGCTGATTATACCCTGGACAACGACTTTAGGCAGGACTTCCCCCTGGGGATGTGTTGGTAGAACCGCAGACAAAAGACTTGGCAGGAGTTAAGGAACCATGACAAAAGCCCCCGACTGCGAAATGTGGTTTGAGGAAGGGATGGTATGGCAAGAGCAGGAGAACTATGCTCAGGCTTTGGATTGTTTTGAAAAAGCGATTGACTGTAACCCTCATTTTATTCCCGCTTGGGTGTACAAAGGCATCATTTTGGAGCAATTAGAAGACTATGAAGCGGCAATCCGGTGTTATGAACAAGCGATAAAAATTAATCCGGATGTGGCAGATTTATGGTACAATGAAGGGGCGACGCTGTGTAATTTACATCGGTATGAAGAGGCGCTAATTTGTTTTGATAAGGTGCTGGAAATAGATCCCTATCATGCCATTTGCCAGACTACTCGCGCCCTGACTTTAGCAACTATTCCCAATCCGATCGCACTACCAAAGGGTAAGTATTCGGAGTCAGAAATTAAGCCCCTGGAAGCTGAAGCATCGATCGCACTCAGTTTAAGAGAGGAAAATCAAATGGCTGGGGAAATATGCCAGTCAGAATGGGAGCCAGAATAACAAGAGAAATTAGCTACCCTTCACTTCAATAGCTATAATTAAATAAAATATCTGCCCTTTTACTAGCGGATAGACATGACTCAAAGCCTAGACCCGACAATAGTACCGCCCGCTTTTCCCGATCACACTCAATTACCTGAATCCGACGGCACGTTTGTGAAAAACTTTCAAGAACATCCCCAGAGTATTTTATTGACCGATTCTCTGGAAAGCACATTGCAAACTCTCCACCCCGACGGACAATATGCGATCGGGCAAGATAGTGGCATTTATTGGCGGGAAACTGACCCGCCTGAACGGGGTGCCGAAGCCCCAGATTGGTTCTATGTTCCCAATGTTCCACCGCAATTAGATGGTCAATATCGCCGTTCTTATGTATTATGGCGGGAGTATACGGCTCCTTTTGTTGCCATTGAATTAGCCAGCGGCGATGGTTCTGAAGAACGAGACAAGACCCCCCTCTCTCGTTTGCCAGAAGGCGGCAATCAAAAACCCGGAAAATTTTGGGTTTATGAGCAGATTATTCGCATTCCTTATTATGCAATTTATGTAATTAAAACCCATGAGTTAGAGGTTTATCACTGGGTGGATGGTCGCTATCATCGGTTGGAACCGAACGATCGCCATCATTATGCGATCGCCACTATGGGAGTCGAGTTGGGGGTGTGGTCAGGTAGCTATCAAAATCAGACTCAGCAATGGTTACGTTGGTGGGATAACCAGGGTAATTTATTGCTCACTGGTAGTGAATTAGCTAAACTCGAACGCCAACGGGCCGATCGCGCCGAACAAACCCAACGAGAAGCCATTCCTAAACTGCTGTCAATGGGTTTAAGTATAGAGCAAGTAGCTCAGGCTTTGTCGTTGTCGGTGGAAGATGTGGAAAGACTGCGTTAGAGATTAAAATGAACGGCGATCGCAGATAGGCGCGATCGCTATTCAAGACTGTGGCGATAATTCCCAAGCCGATAAGGTTGCCAAAAGTGCATCAATTTAGAGGATGAAAATCACCTCAATAATCACGACCATCCCCATTAGTTGCTACTGGGAAATTTATGGTTTCCCAAGAAATGAAGTCTTAGCTGTTGGTATTAAGTTTAGTAACAACTCTTGAGCGATCGCTTTAACCACCGGAATGGTCACCGAATTTCCCAACTGACGATAAGCCTTATTCTGATTGGGGTGAAGTTGGAAAGAATCTGGGAACCCCTGTAAACGCGCCGCCTCACGGGGAGTAATTCGACGGACTCTTCCCCGATGATATACCCCCAATCGGTTCGCATCACTAGCCACCAAAGTCACCGATATTTTATCGAGGTCGAGAAACTTATAGACTTCAAAGGAAAAATTACCCGCCACTGGCTTATATTTATCATCAATAATTTGCAGATAGTTTTTGTCAACCAAAGACCCTAATAATTGCTGTAAATTTGGATGGGGATAAAAACTGGCAATTTGAGCCTGGGTGAGTAACTTCCCATCTTGATGTTGACCAAAAACCTTATGGCGGCGTTTAGTAATCAAGCGATTCATCAGGTCAATTTCCTGGGGGGTACAGTCTCCCCGTAACCCTAACTCCCAAGAGTGAATCGAGTTTCCTCCCCGATAGTCAATCAGTCTCACCCCATGTAATTTCTCTAAGTCCCCCTTCAGAAAAGTTCGTAATGCGGTGGTAAATTCCGCAGAACAATCATAATGTTGGGGGGGATTATCCTCTAAAATATCTCTGACTTTACAGGGAGTTTGATACGCCGAAAATAAAGACAGTTGACCGGACTGATAAGAGTGAGAATCCTTAGCCCCCAAATCGGACAAAAGGTTAAAGTGAGGGGTTTGATTCAGAACACCCATCATATAGGCTCGGACACGATTTTGGGGGACACCATAATTGGAGCTATTCAGTAAAAATAGGTCAAAACTATAACCCCGCTCTTGCATTTTTTGGCGAATTGTGTTAATAGTTTTTCCTTGGTCATGGGTGACTAAACCGCGAACATTCTCAAAAATAAAAGCCTGGGGTTGTTGGCTATCTATGAGGCGTAAAATCTCAAAAAACAAGGTTCCCCGCGTATCTCCAAATCCGGCTTTTTTTCCCGCGTATGAGAAACTTTGACAAGGAAATCCAGCCAGCAAAATATGATGAGGGGGAAGGGAGGAAATGGTCTTAATATCCCCTTGGGGAGTTTCGGAAAAGTTGGCTTGATAAACCTGTCTAGCATCCCTATCAATTTCACTACTGAGGAGACAATCAGGGATGCAACCGAAGGAGTCAACCGCCTGTTCAAAGCCGAGTCGCAATCCCCCAATTCCGGCGAATAAATCTATAAATTTAACAGTTTTCATTTTCTATAAAGTCGAGAATAAAGTGGTTTAAGTAATTCAGTTCTGACTCAGAAAATACCAAAAGCAAGTGGCTATACTCATCAATAGTATTCAGAGCAGATTGGCGTTGGAAGTTACCGACTCCATCAATGATATAAATAATCTTGTTACCCAAGCCATCAATCTGCTCAAATCTTGATTTTGCTTGACCCGCTTTCCGCTCAATTGTGCTATTTGTGGTTTCCTGAAAGCTAATTTCAATTGCTATATATTTTTCACCTTTATTCAGGACGATATCAAAGTTGGTTTCTCTTTTTCCGATTTGCTTATGGCTGACTCCAGGAATGGTAGAATTGAGGTTGATATCAATATCCTTGTGATTTAACTTTTTGGCTAAATATTTATATATATGACGTTGCAAAAGCTGACCCAAATCATTACTTTTAGCTCCTGCAGTAATACGGCTTAGATAAATATAACGCTGGCTTATAAACTCGGAAAGTTCATCGTACTTACCCATTAATTCTCCAATTTGACATCCCCAAGTCTTAAAAATGCCAGAAATTTTAGTATTTGTTGAATCTCCAGCAAACAGGATAACAACAATAATATCTTTATATACTTCAGACAAAGCGTGTTTTTTAAACAGCGATTTCTGGCTGGAAATGTTAAGTTTTTGGTTTGATAATATTCCTGATATGGGTAACGCCTGAAAACGATAACAAAATTGAGTATTGTTCCAAACATACTCTAATTGTCCATCGGGGAACAATAAATGAAACTCTTGATTTAAACGTTGTAGTTTTTCCCCTCCAAAATCTGCTAAAATTAGAAGGTGTTTGAGAAATAAATTAGCGGAGAGCTTTGATATTTCTAAAGCGGTAAAGATATCTAGGGGATTTTCTAATTCCAAGGCAAGAATTGAGAGAAACTGCTGTTGGGTTTCAATCAACACCGGGATAATACTCTGTTTGAGTTGTTGTTGAACCAAAAACTCTGGCCAGAATAAAGATGCTGACTGATGCAATTCCTCAATTGTTCGTTTTTGAACCATAGATGATTAAACAGTTTTCCTATCAGGATTTGTGAAGCCTTGACTAAATTTGGGCATCCCAAGGTAAATCTACCAGGTCTTAGAGGCTAAACTAAATTGGGGAATACCCAGGGGACGCAATATGCTATTAAGATAAGGTGGGATGGAGACGAGACGGAAAGTGGGGTAAAGTATGATTATATTGGGGCTGTTTTGGCGGCGCTGCAAACTGTAAACCTTAACATATAGCGCTGGCAGACTCGTTGTCAACCCTTTTTTGACCCGGTTTCTTTTTTTAAGGTATCGTGGGGAATTAGAAACCCGGCTTCTGGAAAAAAAACCGGGTTGGTTGGGGAGATGTTAGAAAGTATCGCTAAAATCTCTCAAATTCTACCCGTTTAACGCCATGGTTTCTGATTCCAAAGAAGCGGCTATTTGTTGTTGATTAAGACTACGACCAATAAACACCAGTTGAGTTTGGCGAGGTTCGTCGGTTTTCCAGGGGCGATCGAAGAAGGTCTCAAATCGGTTTCCGACTCCTTGAACTACCATCCGCATTGGTTTATTGGCGACGGCTACAAAACCTTTAATCCGGTAGATTTCAAACTGCTGGGCGATCGCCTTTAATTGATTGACTAAACTAGCCGAGTCCCCAACCGGATCTAAGACTAAATGCACAGCATTGATATCATCATCGTGTTCGTGTTCCTCTTCCTGGTCATGGTGACTTGGGCGACTGTCCAGATGGTCTTCTACGGCTGCATTAAAGCCTAATAATATGTCAGCCGAAATTTTACCTTGCTGACAGGAAACCATCTGCACTCCTGGGGTTAACTCCTGTTTTAGCCATTGGTGAACCCGCTGCTGAGACTCTTCATCAATGCGATCGCCTTTCGTCAAAAGTACCAAATCAGCACAGGCTAACTGATCCTCAAATAACTCCTCAATTGGTGTTTCATGTTCCAAGGTTTCATCCGCTTGGCGCTGCTGTTCTAAAGCCTCTAAATCTCCCACCAGTTGACCATTAGCTAAGGCTTCACTATCAACTACCGTAATCACACCATCCACAGTGGCTTTAGTGCGAATTTCCGGCCATCGGAACGCTTGCACCAGTGGCTTGGGTAAAGCTAAACCAGAGGTTTCTATTAATATCGAATCAATCGTATCCTGGCGTTTAAGTAGTTCTTGCATAGTGGGCAAAAACTCTTCCTGGACGGTGCAACACAGACAACCATTGGCTAATTCGATGATATTAGTTTCCGTTTCTTCTTCGTCACACACTTGGCAAGATTTGAGGATTTCGCCATCAATACCTACTTCGCCAAATTCATTGACTAATACCGCGATACGACGACCTTGGTTATTTTGTAGTAAATGGCGGATTAGGGTGGTTTTTCCAGCCCCTAAAAATCCGGTGATGATGGTTACAGGAATTTTATGCACGGTTTTTTGACTCCTCCGAAATTATAGCGATTGGCTATCTATATAATGTTGAGATTTTCTTAGGGTTTAGATGGGCGATCGCTATGATATTTAGATTGTGAAAATACTAAATCAACCATCATCCATACCTCGCAGATGAATCAACAATAGGTTACTTATCGGCGGGCATTCTGACTGAGAGACCAACAGAGTCCCATCACAGTTGCGGGACAGCGCCGGACTTACACCGGACTTTCCCCGTTTCCTCTAAGGGCTGATTTCCCTTAGAACCGATATCGAGAATATCTTATCACAGGTTGGGCTAATTCGGGGAAAAACTAAAAAAAGTCCCTGCTTATTTCTAAACAGGGACGGTTTGTTATTAGTGACTAGGGAGAGATAGGTAAATTTGATGACTTAGGCTAAGTTAGTGAAAATCAAAGCCCCAATAGCGCCGCTAACGGCGATCGCCATCAGTAAATTTGTAAAAAATCTTCCGTATTCTGCATTATAGCCAAGGGCTTTATCTTCCTGACCACCTGTGAAGAATAAAGACCAGGCTTGGTTAGCGGTAATCACTTCTGAGGGACTGTTAAAGTCCGGTCGAAAGATTACGGGTCCCATCATGTATTGGTTAGGAAAGTTAAAATCTGTTTTCATACAATTCTCCGAAATGCTACTGAAATTATAGGCTGAGAAAATCTGGGTTTTACAGGCTAGTTAACCAGCCGATTAAACCATGTCCGGTTAATACTTCTAAGGCTAGGGCGGATACAAACCCGATCATAGCTAGTCGTCCGTTGAGTTTCTCTGCGTGTTTGTTGAAACCGAATTGTTGCGCTTCCTCTACATATACTTGGGGTTCGATCGCATAAACGTTTGCGCGTCCACCTTCTTCCATAATTTGTCCACGAACCATAATATTTTTGCCTCTTTGACTTCTTGTAAACAAATGTAACACACTACAAACAAATATTGCAAGTAGTTGACAAAATTAATTTTTGTGGTATAATTTTTGATTTTTCTAAACAAGGGGGTTTGTTAAAAATTTATTAACAATGGGATTTTTAACCTAGTTATATGGTATTAATTAAAATTAATTCTCAATTAGCTCAACAAGAGCCAATAGATTATGGACAATGATAACTACTGTGCCGATGTATCCGTGAACTGCTTTGATGGTGGATCAAGCTGGTCAGGATTTACTTACCTCAAAGACAACACTGGTCACGATCGCACCATAAGTGAATCACCAGAATCATTGGTTGTAGTGGGCAAACCATCAACTCCGGGAGCCTTTGCTTTGTCGGAGGCGAAGGTAGGCGATCGCTTATATATAGTTGCTCTCAACTGTGCCGGAGGCAATACCCGTCTAATGGGAATGGGGTTAATGCCCGGTGTAGAATTAAATGTCATTAGTTCCACAACCAGTGGATCAGTGATTATCGCCCTAGGCGACCATCGCTTAGGACTGGGGGCAGATATGGCTGAGAATATTCAGGTCGCCACAGAAAACCTCACCCAGTCCAAAAGGAAACTCTCATCAATGAATAAAACTAATGTTGTGCAGTTGCGCCATGCGGCGATCGGTTCTCGGTTGCGGGTGGTTGGTTATGACTCTGGCGCGGGTAGCTACAAACGGAAATTATTAGCCATGGGATTAACTCCAGGGGTCGAATTTACAGTCAAACGCCACGCCCCTTTAGGAGACCCGACTCAAATTGAGGTCAGGGGATTTAACCTGAGTTTACGCAAAGACGAAGCAGATGCCCTCCAGGTGGCATTAATCGACCCATCCTAAACGAGGAACAAAATTGTGAGTCAGTCTATGGAAGTGAACCGCCAAACCGATAACAAGGCGGCGGTGTCCTGTATTGCTTTGGTGGGGAACCCTAACTGTGGGAAAACGACCCTATTTAACGCTTTAACTGGTAGTAATCAGCGGGTAGGTAACTGGCCCGGAGTTACCGTAGAACGGAAAGAGGGAAGCTATCGTTATCAAAACCAGACCATCAAAGTCATTGACCTACCAGGGGTTTACTCTCTCGACGTGGAAGATGCCAGCACAGGATTAGATGAACAGGTAGCGCGAGACTATTTACTATCCGGTGAAGCCACCCTAATTATCAATATCGTAGATGCGTCCAACCTAGAGCGAAATCTGTATCTAACCACCCAACTGCTGGAAATGGGTTTACCGATCGCGATCGCCCTGAATATGATAGATATAGCCAAGCAGCGGCAAATTACCATTGATGCCCAACAATTAGGCGATCGCTTAGGCTGTCCCGTAATTCCCATGAGTGCTAGTTCCGGGCGAGGGGTAGAACAACTGCGGGAAATTGTCCGAGATGCCATACATTTGGCAGACCGCCCCCAAGCCAAAGTCGCCTATCCAGCCGTTATCGAAGCCGCCCTAAGTGAAATTACCGAATCGGTAGCCCAACAATATAACTACTTACCCCCAGACCATCGTTGGCAAAGTCTCAGTTTATTGCAATATGACGATCGCCAAAGTTTGGTTAATCAAGATGTCGTTAAGCAAATTGCCACCCACCGCCACCGCATACACCAAACCCTGGGAGAAGATATCGACCTATTGATTGCTGATGCTCGCTATAGCTGGATTCATCAGATGTTACAGGGTATCACACAGCGATCGGATGTAGTACAACAGCACGTTTCCGATCGCATTGATCAGGTCATCCTCAGTCGCGCCTGGGGTATACCCATTTTCTTGGTAGTCATGTACCTGATGTTCCTGATTTCCATTAACTTTGGCGGCGCATTTATCGACTTTTTTGAGATCGCCTTTGGTACCGTATTTGTAGATGGCATGGCTCATGGTCTTGAGCAAATTAACGCCCCTGGTTGGTTAATCGGCACTCTCGCCGAAGGAGTTGGCGGCGGTATCCAAACCACCGCTACATTTATCCCCCAAATTGGCTTAATGTTTATCTGTCTAGCCATCTTAGAAGACTCTGGCTATCTCGCCCGCGCCGCCTTTGTTATGGATCGGTTTATGCGGTTTATGGGGCTTCCGGGTAAATCTTTTGTGCCCATGATGGTCGGTTTTGGCTGCAATATTCCCGGTATTATGGCAACCAGGACCTTAGAAAATCCTCGCGATCGCCTAATGACCGTCTTAATGAATCCCTTTATGTCCTGTGGGGCGCGCCTACCAGTTTATGCCCTATTTGTAGCAGCATTTTTCCCCAGAAACGGACAAAATATCGTTTTCTTACTTTACATCATCGGCATTTTAGCCGCCGTGTTCACCGGGTTAGTCATGAAGCATACCCTCTTACGCGGTCAATCTGCCCCCTTTGTCATGGAATTACCCCCCTATCATATTCCCACCCCCAAAGGTGTATTAATCCGCGCTTGGGAAAGGTTAAAAGCCTTTATCACCCGCGCCGGGAAAATGATTGTGATTGTCGTGTTAATTCTGGGTTTATTAAACTCTGTCGGAACCGATGGTTCTTTTGGGAAACAGGATAGCCAGGATTCTCTTTTGAGTGCCGTTAGTCGCACAATTACCCCAGTTTTTAGCCCCATGGGAATCACTCAAGATAATTGGCCGGCTACTGTCGGCTTATTTACCGGAGTATTTGCCAAAGAGGTCATGGTTGGTAGTATGGATGCCCTTTATAAGCAATTAGGGGCTGATCAAGCATCCGCTGCCGACTCCGAGGAAGAAGCAGAAGAAGAATTTAGTTTTTGGGGAGGTATGGCCGAAGCCTTTGCTAGTATTCCCGCTAACTTAGCTGATTTAGGTAATCAAATACTTGATCCGGTTGGTTTAAGTATTATGGAAAGCACTGATAATCAGGAAGAAGCCGCGACAGCACAGCAGGTTAGTTATAGCACCTTTGGTCAAATGTATCAACGGTTTGGTAGTTCTAGCGCCGCTTTTGCTTTCCTGTTATTTGTGTTGCTTTATTTCCCCTGTGTGTCTGCAATTGCCGCTGTTTACCGGGAAACTAATCTGGGTTGGACGGTGTTTGTGGCGCTTTGGACTACTGGACTAGCCTACTGGGTTGCTAGTTTCTACTATCAGGCTATGAATTTATCACAAAATACCGGAGAGGCTTTGGGTTTATTGATGGGACTTTGTATTGTCATGGGTGCTACTTTAGTCAGTCTCAAAGCTGTTAGTAACCGTCGCCATTCTCCCCGTTTGTAGTCGGGGTTGCACTTGCCAAAAAAGCAGGTTATCTCACCTGTTGCTATTAGCCTTTTTTGTGGTAGCTAGTCTCAAAGATTTGTGAAAATTCTGTTTCTCCGTGTTAACAGGTATATTCATGATAAAATAGAGACTAGCGATCGCAGCTTTATACGGTGGTAAATTATGCTACTTCAACAACTGCAAAATCATCTCAGAAATCATGGTCGCGTTTCTTTAGCAGAATTAGAACATCAAATGAAAATTGATGCGGAAACCCTGCGATTAATGCTGGGAAAATTAATTAGAAAAGGGCGGGTTTGTAAGGTGGAAGGTAAAGCCTGCGGAGGCTGTCATAGTTGCCCCCCAGAAGCGATCGAGTTTTACGAATGGATATCTCCCTAATTTAATGAGTGAATCAGGAGTTAATCAAGATGTCAAATAATCCAGAATTTGATGACCTTAAACAGGCTTTATGTGAAGCCATACAGGATGAATATAAAGCCTGTGCAACCTATCGGTTAATTATCCAAAAATTCGGACCGATTAAACCTTTTGTGAATATTATCGAAGCTGAAAAACGGCATATACAGGCATTAATGCCACTGTTTATCAGGTATAATATTCCCATACCAGAGGATGACTGGGAAACTCGTATAATTCCCCCCGACTCAGTACAAGAAGCCTGCGAACAAGGAGTTAAAGCCGAAATTGAAAATGGGGAAATGTATCAAAGGTTATTGAAGGCAACATCAAACTACTGGGATGTACAAAATGTGTTCTTAAATTTGCAACGTGCATCCCAAGAAAACCATTTACCCGCCTTTAAACGTTGTGTCAGCAGAGGTAGTCAAACTATAGCCATATCTAACCACAAAAACTGTGATGGTGGACACCGACATCGACACCGCAGAGGTTGTCAATAGTTATCCTAGTTATATGGTTGGTAAATTTCCATGGTATACTCTCCTAAAAATAAGGTAAATTGACGATGACTGATTCAGCATTATCTACAGAAGTTAAAACCGTAGAAAATCCCGATATTCTTCCCCAAATAGGTCGGTGGTTAGAAGACTATGAGGAAGTGGTGACGATTTTACCTGTGTTGGCGGGTTTATTAGTTACCAGTCGCCTGCAGCTACGGGGCGCGCAAGCCTTGATGGTTAACCTGTTAATGGCAGCAATTATTCGTCAATTAGTTAGACAATTAAAACAGGAGGCTAAGGCTAACTCTCCGGCTACTAATTCGACTCAAGCTGAAAGTCCTAACAACCATCAAGATAATAGTCCGACAGCTACCACAACTCAAACCGAAGATTATACCATTGTCCATTCTATACCCGGACGGCTTCGGCTGCGTATTCCCCGTTTAATGACTGATGTTCTCTATGCGAAACGGTTAGAAAAACTTTTGTCTGATGAACAGCGAGTTAAATCGGTACGCATTAACCGGACGGCTGCATCTTTGATTATTCAATATGACCCGGCTGGGGTTTCAGAATTGGAATTAGGTATGTATTTAGTTAGTATCCTAGAAATTGCTGAAACTACTGCTAAACCAGATGAAAATTCCGTCCCCGATGATTCTGAAGCAACATCATGACCACTGCAATATCACCATCATTATCTAATCAAGAATGCCAGGTTATTCATCAGGTGGCTGGACGGACTCGGTTTCGGCTTCCCCTATTAGCTAAACATCCCCAATTAGCTACTGAAATTCAGCCGCTTTTAGAAAAACACTCCGGTATTACCTCTGTGCGGATTAACCGGGTAGCCGCCTGTATGGTGGTTCAGTATGTCCCTAATCAATTGGCGGCGGTTGACTTATCAAATTTGGTGATTAATGCAGTCAAAGACTTGACAAATCAAGAGTTTTATGATAAGCCAAATTTTAGGGTTAATAATGAGCCGGAAACCCCGGAAGAATCAGGGTATTTAGAGGAAACGGAGTCGAGTCTGAGGCTGCCAATTATAGCGACGGCGTTGGCGGTTTTAAGTCGGTTTCCGCAATTAACACGATTGCGATCCGTGGCGAGAATAGCGTTTATTCTAGCGGCTTTTCCTGTGGCTAAACGGGCTTTTAATAGCTTGATTAATCAGCGACGGTTGAATATTGATTGTCTGGATTTTCTCGCCCTGAGTTTAAGCGCGACTCAGGGTAAGTTAGTTACCCCGGCTATGGTGATTTTACTGCATGAATTGGGGGATGTAATTCGGGAAAAAACGGCGCGGGCGACGGAGGTACGCACGGCGAGTTTGATGGATGCTATTGGTAGGTTTGCATGGGTGGTGGTGGATGATTTACCCCCTAAACAAATCCCAAGCGATCGCCTTCAGGTGGGGGATAAGGTCGTGGTTTATCCGGGGGAACAAATCCCCGTAGATGGTACTGTTTTAAAAGGGGAAGCCGTTATTGATGAACAGGGTTTAACTGGGGAAGCAATGCCATTAGTTAAACGGGTGGGAGAATCCGTTTTAGCTTCTACTTTGGTGCGTTCAGGACAGCTTTATTTACAAGCCGATCGCGTCGGTTCCCAAACTAGGGCAGCTTTGAGTATAGAATTATTACAAAAGGCTCCCGTCTATGATACCCGCATGGCTAACTATGCCGAAAAAGTAGCAGATAGGTTAATCTGGCCGTCTCTACTATTGGCGGGTATTGTATTAGTGACTAGCCGAGATTCCGCCAGGGCTGCCGCTATTCTTACCCTCGATTTTGTCACCGGAATTAGAGTGTCAATCCCTACGGCTTTTTGGGGTGCATTAAATCATACAACCCGCCATGGTATCTTGGTTCGCAGTGGTCGGACTTTGGAACAACTCGCCGAAGTTGATACCGTGGTTTTTGATAAAACCGGAACTCTGACCGAGGGTGAAATTGCGATCGCTGCGGTGCGGACTATTCCCGGAGGAATGTCAGAAACCGAACTGCTAAAACTGGCGGCGGCGGCGGAAATGAGGCTTAATCACCCCGTCGCAGAGGCGATCGTTAATTATGCTGCTCAACTTGACATTACTATTCCCCCACGGGGAGAATGGTTCTATGATTTGGGCTTGGGAGTACGAGCCGAAATTGAAAGCCATCAGGTATTGGTGGGAAGTCAACGTTTTCTGGAACAACAGGGGGTTAATTGGGGTGATAATTCCCTGATTGCTCAGATGACAACTACCCAAATGACCCAAATTTATGTAGCTTGTGATGGCAATTTTCAAGGGGTGATTGAATATACTGACCCCCTGAAACCCGAAAGCGATCGCCTCCTACAAGCCCTACAACAAAATTATGGTATTCAGGTACATTTACTCACCGGAGATAACCCCCAACGCGCCGCCTTCGTTGCTGAACAATTAGGGATTCCTAAATCGCGGGTTTATGCGGAAGCCTTCCCCGATGAAAAAGCTCGTATTGTTCGTGATTTACATCGCGCCGGTCGGACTGTCGCTTTTGTCGGAGATGGGTTAAATGATTCCGTAGCTTTAGCTTATGCGGATGTTTCCATTTCCTTTGAACATGGTTCTGATATTGCGAGAGAAACCGCTGATGTAGTGTTGATGAATAATAACCTCTTAGACGTTTTAGAAGCCATTGATATCGCCCGTCAAACTCGCAATTTAATTGACCAAAATATCGCTCTCGTCGTAGCCCCGAATTTAGCAGCTTTGGGGTTGGCTTCCACCGTCGGACTCAATCCTTTAGTGGCCACTGCTATCCACAATGGTTCAGCGATCGCAGCCGGAATGAACAGTCTCCGGCCCCTGGTTGAACATCAAATGGACAACGGATAATTGTAGGGGCGCGCCTCCACCGTCAATTATATTTAGTCACCAGAAGACTAATAAACCCGCCCCCGATAATTGTAGGGGCGGGTTCCACCGTCAATTATATCTAGTCACCAGAAGACTAATAAACCCGCCCCCCACCGGCTAATTAATCGATAGGATAACGGACAACCGATAATTGTAGGGGCGGGTTCCACCGTCAATTATATTTAGTCACCAGAAGACTAATAAACCCGCCCTCTGGGTTCCACCGTCAATTATATTTAGTCACCAGAAGACTAATAAACCCGCCCTCTGGGTTCCACCGTCAATTATATTTAGTCACCAGAAGACTAATAAACCCGCCCCCGATAATTGTAGGGGCGGGTTCCACCGTCAATTATATCTAGTCACCAGAAGACTAATAAACCCGCCCCCCACCGGCTAATTAATCGATACACTAATAAACCCGTCCCCTGGGTTGGGCTAGTTCCTAGCCGGATAAAAATTGTTGCAAATAGTTATCAGTTATGTGCAAAATCCTGCTAACCTGATAAATAGCAGAATGTTGATCTTATTATATTTCAGTCGAACAGGTTATGTCTCTGATTCATTTGGAAAAATCGGTACTCACCTTTCATTTCAAAGAGATGATCGAGGATGGACATGGCAATCATCCCTTAACTTGGGTGGGCCTAGGGGTCTTGGTCTTAGGGCCGAAACTCCTGCCAGCTATTACTAAAATTTCTCAAACAAACACCAAGACAGTTAGTAAGCCCCGGTTATCATCATCACGTCGTCGAGAAATTCCACTCTCCCAGTGGATAGCAGAAGCTAAGGAACGGGAGTTACCCGATTCCATCTATAAGCCTATGATTGCTGAGGCTTTCAACCATGGGAATGCTCACGAATTATCAGTTATGAATTAATCACCATAGATCAACAGGTGGCTGATAGAATATTCAAGCCACCTCTAAACTATAGCCTACATCCTCCTTTAGCTTATTCCTGGTTTGGGGAGAGTTGCGGCGTGGAAATAGCCGACTTTAAACTCGCTCTCTTTTGAGCTTCTGTCAAGGCTTCCGCTTTGGCTTCTGCTGCTATGTCTGCCACCATTTCCCCAGTTTCAGCCATAGCGACTTTAGCTTTTTCAAACAAAGTCACACCCGATTTAATCGTAGCCTTCAGAACTGGCTTAACCAGGGGCAAAACCACCGGAGTCAGCGCTACTGCTGTCACTCCAATGGCAATGGCTTGAGCATTAGGATTTGCTGATAGCTGGGCGATACGTTGTCGCAGTCCCGTTGCCCCCTGATACATTTCTTGCATAACTTTCTCCTATTTCAGGTGAGGATATTTAAGGTTAATATCCCCAGTTCAATTATACAATAAATTTGCCAAAACACCAATTTTTTTTGTGACTAATTTTGCCAGCAATTATTGACATTTGCCTATGTTATCCACTGTTGATATTTGCGAAATATAATCAAGTTTAATGATTCCCTAATTGTTGGCCCAGGTGTGGGCTATCTCCACAAAAGTCTTAAAAAAACCTTAATTTTTAGGGGCCTGGGTTGACAGTGAGGTTTTTTTTTGCCACCAGTGTTATAATCTCATGCTTGTGATCAATAAAATTTAGGTTTAATGACATCAACAACGTCAAAAGTAACTTTTGGGAAAAGTATTGGGTTCCGCAAAGAACTAAATCGTCGAGTAAACGCTTATTTTGAAGCGGAGAATATTTCCCCCCGTGATAACCCCGCCATGTACCTCAAAACAGCAATTATTCTGGCTTGGGTAGTATCAGCTTGGACCTTCGTGGTTTTTGGCCCTGATGTGCTGTGGATGAAACTACTGGGTTGCATTGTGTTAGGTTTTGGAGTTTCCGCCGTCGGTTTTAATATTAGCCATGACGGAAATCATGGCGGTTATTCTAAATATCAATGGGTGAATTATCTATCTGGATTAACCCATGATGCGATCGGAGTTTCTAGTTATTTATGGAAGTTTCGCCACAATGTGCTTCATCATACCTACACCAACATTCTAGGCCATGACGTAGAAATTCATGGGGATGAATTGGTGCGGATGTCTCCTAGCATGGAATATCGCTGGTATCATCGCTATCAACATCTGTTCATTTGGTTTGTCTATCCGTTCATTCCCTACTATTGGTCTATAGCAGATGTGCAAACTATGCTATTTAAGCGCCAATATCATGACCATAAAATCCCCACCCCAACATGGGTAGATATAGCAACCTTACTCGCCTTTAAAGCCTTCGGTGTGGCTGTGTTTTTAATCATCCCGATCGCCGTTGGTTATTCTCCCTTAGAAGCCGTTATCGGCGCTTCTATTGTCTATATGACCCATGGACTGGTCGCCTGTGTGGTATTTATGTTAGCCCATGTCATTGAACCGGCGGAATTTTTAGACCCCGACAATTTACACATTGATGATGAATGGGCGATCGCACAAGTAAAAACCACCGTTGATTTTGCCCCCAAAAACCCAATTATTAACTGGTATGTAGGGGGATTAAACTATCAAGCCGTCCACCATCTATTTCCTCATATCTGCCACATTCACTATCCTAAAATTGCTCCGATTTTAGCAGAAGTTTGTGAGGAATTTGGGGTTAATTATGCCGTACATCAAACCTTTTTCGGTGCTTTAGGTGCTAACTATAGCTGGCTCAAAAAAATGTCCATTAACCCCGAAACAAAGGCGATCGAACAGTTAACTGTTTAATAATCACTCACCTACCTGTTAAAGATTCAAGAGACCAGGGGCGCATTTCATCTAAACTGATGCGCCCATTTATTAGCCTTTCAATTAACCAAGATAGAAACCAACAGCAGCCATTAATAAGTCTTAGAAAAAATGCGGTTACTCCACTTATTCAAATGAGACTCAGCCAACATTGCCAAACTCTGCAACTCCTGAGTTCTTTGTTGTAAAGCAGAAATCGCCCGCGCCTGTGACTCTAATTTTTGCCTAACTACACCACAGCATTTAACCAGACCATCAACAGTTTCCAGTTCACCCAACTCTAGGTTATGGTCTGAACTAACCAAATCCCACAACTGTTTTTTCATGGTTTCAACCATATAGCGCTGATGTTCTGATTGTATTTGTAAAGCGCTATACTTATCCGCCGGAACAGTTTGTGATAGCATCCCTTCCAGTTCCGCAATGCGAGTAAGTTTTTGCTGAACCTCAGTGATTTCGGCTTGTCGATTTTCTAACTGTTCTTGTAACTGATTAATCAGATTTTTGTGTTGTTCTGCTTCCTGTTCTAGTTTCTGATAGCTGTCTCTGGAAACACTTGCAGATAACTGTGATTGTAAATCAGCCACAGTAGATTTCTGCTGTTCCAATTGCTGTTGTAGCTTTTGGTGAACCTCAGCCGCCACAGTTTGTTTTAACTGTGATTGTAAATCAGCCACAGTAGATTTCTGCTGTTCCAATTGCTGTTGT
>NZ_JARPLC010000009.1:37117-44585 GCF_032350395.1 Limnospira sp. PMC 289.06 | reverse complement strand
TAACTGTGATTGTAAATCAGCCACAGTAGATTTCTGCTGTTCCAATTGCTGTTGTAGCTTTTGAGAGTCACCCAGTTGGCTTTGGAGTTGATTAATAGTTTTCTGATTTTGCTGTTTCAGGGCTTCATGGTCTTCGAGTGAAACCGTGTTCGCCAGTTTACTCTCAAGTTCTACAATCCGTTTAAGCTGTTTTTTAAGGTCAGTAATTGAGTCTTTATGTTGTTGGAGTTCTTGCTGAACGTCATGATACTCCTTAGCCGGAACACTATTTTCCAGTTGCACTTGTAATTCTGGCAACTGACCTAGTTTTTGTTCGAGTTCAGCGATAGTATTCGCCTGTTCTATAACTTGTTTTTGCAGGGTTTCGTATTCCTGCTGAAGTTGATCATATTCAGCCGATCGCTTTTCTAATTCTGCTGTAAGAGCCGGGCTATCATCTGATTGAGAATCAACTTCTGTTTGTGTATTGGTGTTAGCCAGGCTAATAGTTGTGCCTTCTTCATCCATAGAGATATTAAAGTCACCCCTAGCAATACGTTCGACAAATTCCGAACGCGACAGACCCAACTCCTTAGCAGTTGTGCTTAATAATTTAGCTCCTGTTGGTGTCAGTGACACCCCAATTTTTACCTTAGTTTCTGAATACAAAGTCGTGACTCCCCGTTTTTTCTTTCTTGGCATTACCCCCTCCTCAGCCGTTATACAACTTAGCTGGTCTAACCAGATCTTACCAAAAATCGATCACAATTCAACCTATAGTTAATCTTTGTGATCAGAACCGGAAAAATTTAAAGTTTTGTAAAGCAAAATTCGGGGGTACTACCCTAATGGGGAACCGAGACATAAGCTGATGTCCGAGTCTCAGAGCCGGAAACAGCGGGAAACACGCGCACCGAGTCTTGAGGAAACATCACCTGTACCCGCATACCGACAGGAAGCGATCGCCCTCCGAAGGGAGTACGAGCAATCAGTTCACCTCCAGAAGGAACCTGTAAACAATAATGAAGTTCGCGACCCAAAAACTGGCGATCGCGAATCACCACCGAAGCCGTTTCGTCAGGTTTGAGGATAAAATCTTCTTGTCGCACCATCAAATCTGCTTTTTCAGTTATATCGGAATCATCATTAGAGGCGATCGCAAAACAACCCACCTCAGTTTCCCACAAATTCCCCCGGCGTTGAGCTGGGATAAAATTAGCCTGGGTAACAAACTCCGCCACAAACCGAGAAGCCGGTTCTAGGTAAATTTTCTCTGGAGTCCCCCACTGTTCCAAATGTCCATGGCGCATTACCGCCACCCAGTCAGAAATTGATAAAGCCTCTTCCTGGTCATGGGTAACAAACACCGCTGATGCTCTTGCTGCTTTCAGAATTTGGCGCAATTCCTGACGCAATTTCAGCCGCACTTGTACATCTAAATTACTCAGGGGTTCATCCAATAACACCAACGTAGGACCAGGAGCCAAGGCTCGTGCTAAAGCCACCCGTTGCTGCTGTCCCCCAGAGATTTCATGGGGATAGCGATCGGCATATCCCGACAACCCCACCAATTCTAACACTTCCGCCACTCGCAACTGTAGTTGTTTGGGGGATTTTTTGCGGAGAATTTCCAAACCAAAAGCAATATTTTGGGCTACTGTCAGGTGAGGAAACAAGGCATAATTCTGGAACACCATACCCACCCCCCGACGTTCTGGGGGAATCCACTCTTTAGACCCAGAAACCACCTGTCCCGCAATCTCTACCACTCCCCTATCTGGCTGTTCAAACCCTGCAATTATTCGCAACAGAGTAGTTTTACCACATCCAGACGGACCCAATAGACCCAGGATATCTCCGTGGTTCAAGGTGATGCTTATATCCTCGACGGCGGAGGTGTTAGTATTGGGATACTGCTTTGATATCCCTACCATATCCAAGATAGCAGACTCAGACATCGTTAGTTCTGTTAACCTTCCTTTAACTGTGTGCCGGGTTTATTGATAAACTTTGTAATCAATACCCCCTACCATCATAGGGCATTATTCGTATATATTCTCACTAAGTCCGTGTCAAGTCTGATGGAATTTTTCCCATAGCCTGATTTTACCTGGTCTCTGGGGAAACCATCAGGGGGTCATCGCTAGAAAATAAACCCCTCTCTAGGTGGTCGCCGCCATGTCTCAGGTTTTCCTAGTGAGTTGCCAGTGAACTCCATGGGCTAATTTTGTATTATGATCATCCCAGTTATTGTGGGCGGGAAAATTAACTAATGATAAAGACTCTCAATAACTGTCTAAAAATCAGTAGTTAATTCGTAGCAATTTTGACGGCTATTTTAGGAGTAGTTAATTATGCTGAAAACTCCGCACCCCAAATCACAAATCAGGGAAAATGACAACGAATCCAAATCAACCAAAAATCCCCCTTTGGCGAGACGATCGCTTTGGGAAAATTGCGTTTCAGGTAATCATCCTAGTAATTGTGATCGCGATTATTAGTATATTTACCATGAACCTGAATCAGAACCTACAAAGAAGCGGAATTAGGTTCGGATTCGGATTTTTAAATAGTACCGCCGGATTTGCGATCGGTGAAAGTATCATCCCCTACCAACCGACGGACCCTTATAGACAGGTTCTCCTAGCGGGTTTAGTAAACACGCTGCGAGTGATGTTTTTTGGGATTATCCTAACTACCATTGTCGGAATTATTGCGGGAATTTCGTATTTTTCCAGTAACTGGCTAGTGCGTCAAATTGGGTTAGTATATGTAGAAATAGTCAGAAATACACCCCTACTGCTACAACTACTATTCTGGTATGGGATATTTCTACAACTACCCTCAGTTAGCGATCGCCTGGGGGTTTTTGATGCGATTTTCCTAACTCAGCGGGGGATTTTCATTCCTTGGCCATCTAGTTCTTTAATCTGGGTGTGGTTAGGGTTTTTGGTAATAGCGGCGATCGCCTCATTTTGGATATGGAAACAACGCACTAAAATAATGGTAGAAAAGGGTGCTTCTGGTCAACCGCAATTAATCGCCCTAGGTATCATCGCCTTAGTATCGTTGTTAATCATCCTGTTTGGTTTTGGTTGGGAAGTTCCCGCCATCACCGGAACCGAAAATAATCCGGTTTTACGAGGTGGTCTCAGGCTAACTATTGAATTTAGTGCTTTGTTAGTGGGGTTAGTATTTTATACTGCCGCTTACATTGCCGAAATTGTTCGCGCCGGGATTCAATCTGTAGCCAAAGGACAATGGGAAGCCGCCCGGTCTCTAGGGTTAAAACCAGGTTTAGTCATGCGTCTAGTCGTATTTCCCCAGGCTTTGCGGGTGATTATTCCTCCTCTCAATAGTCAATATTTGAACTTGGCAAAAAATTCCAGTTTAGCGATCGCCGTAGCTTACGCTGACCTGTATAATGTTGCCAATACCACCTTTAACCAGAGTGGGAGGGCGGTAGAGGTCATGGTAATTATTATGGCAACCTATCTAACCATCAACCTGATTATTTCCCTATTTATGAACTTCCTTAATCGCCGGGTTCAACTTCAGGAAAGATAACTACAGTTAACCAAGACTACCAGGGGGGTTTAAGAAACTCTCAAAACCCCTCACCTTTCCCCACCATGACAGTTAATAATTACCTATTCTGAAAATGACAGCCAATCCTCAACCTACCTTAACCCGTCAAGCCCCTTCCCAGTCAAGAGACTTTCCCCAATGGCTGCGTGATAACCTGTTTAATACCTGGTATAATGGCTTATTTACCATGGCGATCGCCAGTTTCCTGCTGTGGATGTTAATAGGCTTTGTATCCTGGGCGAGAGTGACCGCCAAATGGGAAGTAATTCCCGCCAATTTGCACTTATTTATGGTCGGTCGGTTTCCCAGTGATCAATATTGGCGCTTGTGGTTATTGTTGGGAATAGTTAGCATTTTATCAGGTTTGACCTGGGGATTTTTAGCCCGCCGCCAAACCATCCTCTTCAGCCAAAATATTGTCATTTCCCTGAGTGTGGTCGCCATGTTAATGGCTTTAGTACCAACTCCGATACCTTATCGTATAATGGCGATCGCCCTATTATTTATCCTAGTAGTTAGCAGTTGGGGAGGGCGCAAAATTGCCAGCCGGAAACCGCAACTAGGAAAATGGCTGCCATTTTCTTGGTTTATGCTATTAATTATCAGCCTGTGGTTAATAGGTGGCGGCTTAGGATTAAGGGGAGTTTCCACCGACCTATGGGGAGGATTAATGCTAACCCTGCTGATGTCAGTAATTAGCATTTTACTATGTTTTCCCCTGGGGGTTTTATTAGCTTTAGGTAGACAAAGTGATTTACCAGTAATTAGAGGATTATCTATCGCCTATATTGAAGTTATCAGAGGCTTACCCCTAATTACCATCCTGTTTATGGGTCAAATTCTTCTCCCCCTATTTTTACCAGAAGGAATGCGACCCGATCGCATTTTGAGGGCGATCGTAGGTTTGACCATGTTTAGTTCAGCCTACCTAGCAGAAAACGTCCGAGGCGGACTACAAGCCATCCCCAGAGGTCAATATGAAGCAGCAAAAGCCCTAGGTATTAATGCACCTTTAACTATGGCTTTAATCATCTTACCCCAAGCCTTAAAAATCTCCATCCCTTCCATTGTCGGTCAGTTTATTAGTCTCTTTCAAGATACCACCCTATTAGCCATAGTCGGACTGGTAGAATTGCTAGGGATCAGCCGTTCAATTTTAGCTAACCCGCGATTTTTGGGACGCTATGCGGAGGTTTATCTATTCGTGGGTATCCTCTACTGGCTATTCTGTTATTTAATGTCTTTAGCCAGTCGGAAATTGGAGAAACAACTCAATACGGAAAATCGCTGATTTCCCCGATCATAGATTAATGCTGCATCGGCGAATCAGATTAAGTTCGCAGATACAGCATTATCAGTCTATGAGACTATTTAGATCAGTTTTACCAGTCGCAGGGTGAACATAATGCCAGCCGCCGCACCGATAGCTACTACATACAGTAAAGCATAAGCGATCGCACCATCAATGGTCATGGTCAATATCTCCCGATAAGTCAACTTTTGCATCTTCCATTGAAACACGAGGTGCGCTAGAATACAGCCTCATAGGGGAAATTAGCGGAATTTACGAGGAAGCCATCATGTCGTCTGTAATTCGGGTTAATTTAGGGCCAATGTCCTATGATATTTCTGTGGCGGCGGGGAATTTAGACCGCTTGGGGTCTTTGATGTCTTCCCTGAAGTTAGGAAAAAAAGCCCTATTGGTATCTAACCCGGAAATTTTTGCACATTACGGAGAAAGGGCGATCGCCTCAATAGAGAATGCTGGCTTTCAGGTGTCCTCGGTAGTCCTTCCCGCTGGAGAACAGTATAAAACACTCTCCACCGTCCAATCTATCTATAATAGCGCCCTAGAACACCGCCTAGAACGTAGTTCTACTATGATCGCTTTGGGGGGGGGAGTCATTGGAGATATGACCGGCTTTGCTGCTGCTACCTGGCTGCGGGGAATTAATGTCCTACAGGTTCCCACGTCTCTATTAGCCATGGTGGATGCTTCTATTGGTGGGAAAACAGGGGTAAATCATCCCCAGGGTAAAAATTTGATTGGCGCTTTTCATCAACCCCGTTTAGTGGTAATAGACCCGGAAGTTTTGACAACTCTACCAGTCCGAGAATTTCGGGCGGGAATGGCGGAGGTGATTAAATATGGGGTGATTTGGGATAAACAGTTATTTGAGCGCCTAGAAGAGGCAGATAACCTCGACAGCATTGATGATTTGAGCGGGGAACTACTGACAGAAATTATAGTCCGTTCCTGTCAAAGTAAGGCTGATGTGGTTAGCAAGGACGAAAAGGAATCGGGACTGAGGGCGATTTTGAATTATGGTCATACTATCGGTCATGGGGTGGAGAGTCTGACAGGATATTTGGAATTGGTACACGGGGAAGCGGTGGCTATTGGGATGGTTGCTGCTGGTCAAATTGCGGTAAAGATGCAATTATGGGGAAATGATAGCGATCGCCGCCAGGAATTACTGATTAAAAAGGCAGGTTTACCTATTCATCTTCCCCAAGGATTAAAGATTGATAAAATTATCGATATCCTGCAAACTGATAAGAAGGTGAAAGATGGTCAAGTCCGGTTTATTCTCCCTCGGGAAATTGGCACAGTCACTATTAGCGATCGAGTCCCCTCCCAGACTATTGCTGATGTATTAGCCACAATGGACAATTAACAATTAATAATTAATAATTTTAGCCATGTAGGTTGGGTGAAACGCAGTGAAACCCAACATGATGGAGAGATGGTGTTGTTAGGTTGACCGTGGAGGGGGGCGGGTTTATTAATCTTACTGCTGGGAAATGTGGTTGACTGTGGAACCCGCCCCTACAGAATATCGGAAATGTGGTTGACTACTTCCCAAAACCCTAGCCATGTAGGTTGGGTGAAACGCAGTGAAACCCAACATGATGGAGAGATGGTGGCGTTGGGTTTCGTACCTCCACCCAACCTACTCAAATTGGGGAAAAAAGACTATTGCTGGGCTTCCATATACGATCGCAGTAAACGATTAATCTCAGTCTGATAACTCTGACCTTGCGATTTAAACCAGTCTAAAACATCACTATCAATACTTAAAGTCACTTGTGTTTTGGTCTGATAATTAGGTGAACCTCGCCTAACTACTGCTTTAGTAACCATTTCTGGCGTAATTTCTGGACAATCAGAAAAATCAATTTCTTCATCAGTCATCCGGTCTAGTCGGTTCCAGTCAGTTTGAGAGTTGCTCGAAGTAAATTTGTTGTTCATATTTAGTAGCTTTTCTCGCAGAAATAATCCTAATATATTCTTCTTGTTCTGTATAGACAATAGCGACCACTCGCCCTTGCAACAAACCCAAAGTCACAAACCTCTGCTCTCCATAATTGGATCGGTCATCTTCAAAGGTTACGATATCTCCATCAAAAACAAGGGGAACATCAATAAAATCAATGCCATGTTTGCGGAGGTTCGTCAGACGTTTAGTTTCATCCCATTCAAATTCCATGCCTTGACTGTTACTACATATTGTAACTAAATTTTCCCAAAAATTCATATTAACAGAATCAACGGTGGTAATTTTCTCTTACTCCCCAAAACCGCAGCCATGTAGGTTGGGTGAAACCCAACATGATTGAGAGATGGTGGCGTTGGGTTGACCGTGGAGGGGCGGGTTTATTAATCTTACTGCTGGGAAATGTGGTTGACTGTGGAACCCGCCCCTACAGAATATCGGAAATGTGGTTGACTACTTCCCAAAACCCTAGCCATGTAGGTTGGGTGAAACGCAGTGAAACCCAACATGATGGAGAGATGGTGGCGTTGGGTTTCGTACCTCCACCCAACCTACTTCCCAAAACCCTAGCCATGTAGGTTGGGTGAAACGCAGTGAAACCCAACATGATGGAGAGATGGTGG
>NZ_JARPLC010000009.1:31961-37108 GCF_032350395.1 Limnospira sp. PMC 289.06 | reverse complement strand
TGGAGAGATGGTGGCGTTGGGTTTCGTACCTCCACCCAACCTACTTCCCAAAACCGCAGCCATGTAGGTTGGGTGAAACGCAGTGAAACCCAACATGATGGAGAGATGGTGGCGTTGGGTTTCGTACCTCCACCCAACCTACTTCCCAAAACCCTAGCCATGTAGGTTGGGTGAAACGCAGTGAAACCCAACATGATGGAGAGATGGTGGCGTTGGGTTTCGTACCTCCACCCAACCTACTTCCCAAAACCGCAGCCATGTAGGTTGGGTGAAACGCAGTGAAACCCAACATGATTGAGAGATGGTGGCTAAATTTAATGGGGGTGAGAGTTGGCTAGACCTATGGCTTGGGAAATGTGGTTGAGTCCGTGGTCTTCTAGTTTGTGTAGGAGTCCGGTGAGAAGACGACGTACCATGAGAGGACCTTCGTAAACCCATCCGGTGTATACTTGAAGGAGACTAGCGCCAGCGGTGATTTTTTCCCAAGCGTCGTCGGCGGTGAAAATGCCACCAACGCCAATGATGGGAATTTCGCCGTTGGTTTGTTCCCATATATGGCGAATGACGGCGGTAGACCTTTCGCGTAGGGGTGCGCCACTAATTCCGCCGGCTTCGGAAGTTATGGGGTTTCCGGTTTGGGGTAGCCATTGGGTTTTTAGGTGGTCTCGACTAATGGTGGTGTTGGTGGCAATGATACCCGCTAGGTTATGGGTTCGGGCTAGTTTGATTATATCATCGATCGCCTCCCATTCTAGGTCGGGGGCAATTTTTACTAACAGGGGCTTCGATGGTGCTATGTTTTCCTGTTGTAGAACTGTTAGGATTTGATTGAGTTCTGTGCTCGCTTGTAGCGATCGCAAACCGGGGGTATTGGGTGAGGAAACATTCACCACAAAGTAATCACCTAGGTCTCGCAATAGCTGGAAACTCCCCAGATAGTCGCTGGCTGCTTCCTCTAGGGGCGTGATTTTCGATTTTCCTAAGTTAATGCCTAGGGGTATTGTGGGAGCTAGGGTAGAAGGGGTATAATTCTGTAAACGGTTGGCTAGGGTGGCAGCGCCTTGGTTATTAAACCCCATACGATTTAACACTGCTTCATCTTCTAGTAGCCGAAACAAACGGGGGCGCGGGTTTCCGGGTTGAGGGTGTAGGGTGACAGTACCTAATTCGGTACAGCCAAAGCCAAAACTTCCCCATAACCCCGCCGCCACGCCGTCTTTATCAAAACCAGCGGCTAACCCCACGGGATTAATGAAATTTAGCCCCCACAGGGTTTGTTGGAGTCGGGGGTCAACTAGGCTAAATCGAGGCTGTAGTTGGGATTCTAGCCAGGATAGGGGAAGGTTTGATTTGTGGGTGTCTATCCAATGGAGAAGTTCCAAGGTTTGATGATGGGCCCACTCTGGATCGACTTTCAGGCCTTTAAATAAAATCGGTTTCAGCAGGGATTGATACAGATCCACAAGCTACTACTACCCCCTAATTGACGACAATCAGCCAGATGGCTAAAATTTAGTGCATCTGCGACAGAAATTCAACCTCTGGTGGTATATGATTTTAAACTGAGTCGGGAACCAATCGGGTTGAAGGAACTGGGAAGGGTTGATTATGGACAATTTGCTACTATCGACTATATGTTGATATCACTGCGGATCGAAAATTTTGCCTTAATTGACCACCTGGACCTGGAATTGGGACCTGGGTTAAATGTGTTTACGGGGGAAACTGGGGCGGGTAAGTCGATTATTTTGGATGCAGTTGATGCGGTTTTGGGGGGAAAGGTCGATCGCCGTAGTATTCGTACAGGTTGCGATCGCGCGATTTTGGAGGCTTGCTTTGAGGTTAACCCGGATCTGATAGACTGGTTTCGAGAACAGGAAATTGACCTGGTAGATGGTTCCCTGGTGGTCTGTTGTCGGGAATTGGTGGTAAATCAGGATAAGTTTCGCAGTAAATCCCGATTAAATGGGATTTTGGTCAGTCGTACTATCATAGATGGTCTGCGCGATCGCTTTGTGGAAATTACCGCCCAAGGTCAGACGGTACAGTTGGGTAAACCTGCACTACAACGGGAATGGTTAGACTTGTATGGGGGAAGCAATACAATTGGCTTGCGCGAAAGGGTTAGCGAGGCTTATACGCGCGCTAGGGAGGTGCAAAACGCCCTCCAGAAGCGCCGCCAAGACTCGCAGCAACGGCTACAGCGTATAGATTTATTGCAATATCAAATTAAGGAACTGCAAAATGCTAATCTGACGGATGCGGGGGAGTTGGATGAGCTACAACAGGAACAACAGCGCCTCAGTCATGTGGTGGAGTTACAGCACCAGAGTTATGGGATTTATCAAGCCCTCTATCAGAATGATAAGGGAGAGGTGGCGGCGGCGGATCTATTGAGTCGGGCGGAAACTGTGTTGCGGGACTTGGTGGAATATGACTCGCAACTGCAACCTATTTTGGCTATGGTGGAAGATGCTTTAGCCCAAGTGACGGAAGCGGGACAGCAAATAGGGCGCTATGGTGAACAGTTGGAGTCGGACCCGGAAAGACTCCAGGAGGTGGAAGACCGCATTGCTGACCTTAAACAGATTTGTCGGAAATATGGTCAGACTTTGGCGGAGGTGATGGATTATTATAGTGCGATTGAGGAGGAGTTGGTGCAACTGGAGGATGGGGAAAATTCCCTGGAAACTCTGGAGAAGGCCTATTCTGAGGCGCAGGGGGAACTTAAACAAGCCTGCGACCTTCTCAGGGGGGAACGTGAAAAAATCGCCCGTGGTCTGGAAATTCATCTGATTCAGGAGTTGAAGCCTTTGGCTATGGATAGTGTGCGGTTTCAGGTGGAAATTACGCCGACTTCACCATCACCAATGGGGGCTGACCAGATACAATTCTGTTTGAGTCCTAATCCGGGTGAACCGATTCAACCTTTGAGTGAGACGGCTTCTGGGGGGGAAATGAGTCGGTTTCTGTTGGCGCTAAAAGCCTGCTTTTCCCAAATTGAGGGGTCGGGAACTTTGGTTTTTGATGAAATTGATGTGGGGGTGTCGGGACGGGTGGCTACGGCGATCGCTCAAAAATTATACCAGCTTAGTGATTATCATCAGGTTCTGTGTGTGACTCATCAACCTCTGGTGGCGGCTATGGCGGATCATCATTTTCGGGTGGCGAAGGTGGTGATTCCTAATCCTAACCTAAGTCTGGGGGGGTCTACGGAGGAGGAGGCTGTTAAACAGCGGACGGTGGTGCGGGTAAGGGCTCTGGATACTCCGGGGCGGCGGGAAGAATTGGCTCAGTTGGCCAGTGGGCGATCGGTTCAAGAGGCGATCGCTTTTGCGGAGTCATTACTGACCCAAGCGGCTACCCTCCGTCAACCCAGGACACCACCTTTGACACCGACTCAAGCCCTTTGAGAGAGTCCCTAGGTTCTAGCAGTTTATGTTATCGTCAAGATTGTCAAGCCGCCCATGCGAATTTTAGTTACTATTCCCCACTTTTTTAACTCCCAGGGAGATGCTACCCACGGGTCTCTCAGCAAGGACCCGCGACCAAGGTTAATTGGATTAACCATGGGTTTAACGGCATTGCGGGCACTGTATGACCAACGTCAATGTATTATTGATATTGGTAAATGTGAGGCTTTTGGGGTTAATCATGCTCAGGATAATAGGGTTGATATTCTCCTTTGTACTACCCAGGATTGTCACCTGCTTAATCAACTGCAACTTCCCCCTGAGTTTTACCGCCATTGTCCGACGGAAGCGGAACCGATGAAATTGGGGTTTGAGTGTCAGGACTTACTGCGATCGGGTCTGGGAAAGTATGATTATTATTGTTATCTGGAGGATGATTTAATTCTCCATGACCCGTGGTTTTTTATCAAGTTGGCTTGGTTTAATGCTTATGCGGGGGATGATTGTCTTTTGCAGCCTAACCGTTATGAAGTATCCCCCTACGGACTTATTAATAAAGCCTATGTTGATGGGGATTTATTACCCCATGTGACGGCGAAGTTTCAAAATATACGCGATCGCCCCCAATTGGTGGGTAAGGTGATGGAGCAACCCATTCAATTTAATCGCAGTTTAAACCCCCACGCTGGCTGTTATTTTCTCAACAATAACCAGATGGAACATTGGGTCAAACAACCTTATTTTTTAGACCGAGATAGCAGTTTTGTGGGTCCCCTGGAAAGCGCGGCAACTCTAGGAATTATGAAGAGTTTTAGGATTTATAAACCCGCCCCGGCTTATGCGAACTTTTTGGAAATTCAGCATTTTGGCTCGACTTTTTTAAGTCTCATTGGTAAGCAGGTGAAGTTAGGAAATTCCCCCCACCAAACCCATGGAGAAGTGGAAGGTTAATTGATGGGAAATATCTTCTACTGACACTGTTTCCCTACCCTACCCCCTCATTAACAAGACTTCACCCTGGGGGCTTTTTAAGACTCGGTTTTCTCGCCTTTCCTTCCCCTTTTGGGGAATTGGTAGGGTATGACTTTGGAAAATCACAAAATGCGATCGGCATTCCCTAGCCGTTTCCGTCCCCTTGTGCTTAATTGGTAGGGTTGGACATCACTTGTTATGATGTGCTATCACTTGTGATGATGTGGTCTAACGTTTCCGTCCCCTTGCGCTTAATTGGTAGGGTTGGACCCGCGTTGACAGAGGCGAAATGCGAGCAGGTGTTGTGCGTTTCCGTCCCCTTGCGCTTAATTGGTAGGGTTGGACGGATTATAAATGGGATGCCGAGTACTATCGGCTGGTTCGGATGGTTTCCGTCCCCTTGCGCTTAATTGGTAGGGTTGGACCGTAACCAACCGTCTGATTTTCCCATCCACGATCCAAGGGGGCTCCGTTTCCGTCCCCTTGCGGGGAATTGGTAGGGTTGGACCATTTCAGGAGGTGTGCAAACCATAGACAAAACCAGACTTGTTTCCGTCCCCTTGCGGGGAATTGGTAGGGTTGGACCTCCTTATTAAAAAAAAAGAGAGAATAATTTTCTCTCTTTGTTTCCGTCCCCTTGCGGGGAATTGGTAGGGTTGGACAAAGCCGACTAGATGAAATCACCAACCAATACGAACCCGTGTTCGTGTTTCCGTCCCCTTGCGGGGAATTGGTAGGGTTGGACGCAGCACTCCAGGCGCT
>NZ_JARPLC010000009.1:0-31952 GCF_032350395.1 Limnospira sp. PMC 289.06 | reverse complement strand
TAGTGGCACAGTGTGCTAGTTTCCGTCCCCTTGCGGGGAATTGGTAGGGTTGGACGACGAGGAACTCGAAACACGCGAAATCAGTTACACAACTTTGTTTCCGTCCCCTTGCGGGGAATTGGTAGGGTTGGACGCAGCACTCCAGGCGCTCCTGACCGTCCTCACCTTTGAGGCGGGTTTCCGTCCCCTTGCGGGGAATTGGTAGGGTTGGACAATACTTGAAGGTATAGATAAATCAGGAAAAACAACATTAAGGTTTCCGTCCCCTTGCGGGGAATTGGTAGGGTTGGACTCGCAGCGATTAATCTGGCAAAACGATTACACCCTGTAGACTGCGAGGTTTCCGTCCCCTTGCGGGGAATTGGTAGGGTTGGACAGCTATGATGCTAGACATGATGCCACCAAGGCAAAGAATGGTAGCGTTTCCGTCCCCTTGCGGGGAATTGGTAGGGTTGGACGTTCGTACCACTAGATAGTGTTCTTAGTGGCACAGTGTGCTAGTTTCCGTCCCCTTGCGGGGAATTGGTAGGGTTGGACCGACTTAAGTTGGCTAGAGGAGTTCAGCGATATATTATAAACGAAGTTTCCGTCCCCTTGCGGGGAATTGGTAGGGTTGGACTTTTGCGGTTTGTCCCTCAACCGCCGCAATTAACCGAAGTTTCCGTCCCCTTGCGGGGAATTGGTAGGGTTGGACAAAACTGGTGGAAATCCAGCAGGCGCTGACAGAAACCCGTGGTTTGGTTTCCGTCCCCTTGCGGGGAATTGGTAGGGTTGGACGGGGCACGTTTGGGAAGTGCAAGAAACGCGGCATGGCTTCGTTTCCGTCCCCTTGCGGGGAATTGGTAGGGTTGGACTTCTTCTCGGTTTGCTAATTCCGGGAGGGTTTCTTCGTCAAGTTTCCGTCCCCTTGCGGGGAATTGGTAGGGTTGGACTGGGATAAATGAAGGGGACGGGCTCCACCCCTGGAAAAACAGAGTTTCCGTCCCCTTGCGGGGAATTGGTAGGGTTGGACATAGAGTGTCAAGAGAAAATCCAGGTCGGTTTCAAATCATGTTTCCGTCCCCTTGCGGGGAATTGGTAGGGTTGGACTAATGGTTTCTTGTCCAGGGAAAGGCAGATAACAAAGTTTAGTTTCCGTCCCCTTGCGGGGAATTGGTAGGGTTGGACCTAACGCCTCTGTAGGCTCTTCTGGGAAAAAGCCTTCAGGCAAAGTGTTTCCGTCCCCTTGCGGGGAATTGGTAGGGTTGGACCGAGTTTATCGAGTTTGTCAAAAGCATCAATCAAATAAGTTTCCGTCCCCTTGCGGGGAATTGGTAGGGTTGGACAGTCAATGGGGTTCACCCTTGACGATGTCTTCGGAAAGCAACGTTTCCGTCCCCTTGCGGGGAATTGGTAGGGTTGGACGACGAAGAGAGTCGTGGCTGACCAAGGTGTAACAGCCTTGATGTTTCCGTCCCCTTGCGGGGAATTGGTAGGGTTGGACCCTATACCTTTGGAAACCTTACAGTATGCGGTTTTCAAGGTGCGTTTGCGCGAGAACACGTAGAAGGTGCTTAACAAAACTTTACAGGCTTGTTTGGCGCGAGTAAATTCGTTTGTTTTGCGATGTTTTTATATTATCAGGAGTTGTGCGAGACTGTCAACCCCCCAAAAAACAAATTTCTCTTTTTTTAGCTCAAGTTTATATCAGGTTTCTGTTGTATCCTCGTCGCGCCATATTATTAAAAACTGCAATATAACTTTACATTGCTGAAAATCATTGACTCAAGGGCATTTCAGCCCCAAAGCCATCAAAATTTGGACGATCGCCACCCTTACAAAATGAGAAAGTCTGGTGGTTCGTAAGGAAGCGGTCCCCCGTAGACCTTAACCTGAGCTTTAGTCGAGGGATTGAGGGGATAAGCCCGCAGACTATCCTTTTCTAAATTCAAAACCTTTAGCCACCGCTTATTCAATAAGTCCTCCAGAATTTTTTCCTCCAGGGGACACTCAAACACCGAATACTGAACCCGCTGACACCGCGCCTCCAACAACTTCGCCAACTTGTTGCGGCGCTTGTCGTCTCTTACGTCGTAGCAAACCAACCAAAAATTCGCCATAATGATATCCTTCTAAAGACTTGAGAGTAGGGGATCTGATGCACCGATGATTTCACCGAAAAATAAAAGCCTCATAGTCCAAGCGAGTTTCTACCAAACAACGACCGAGCGATCGCCCCTGCTCCAAAAGGATCTGACTTAGTTTAAGTTTCCGATGTTGTGGGGGATATAGGATAGAATCCTGGAGTTGGCGTTCCAACTGTCCCAAGTACAGCTTTTTCGCCGTTTGTCCCAACCATATCCCCTCCTCCTCCCCTGGTGCGGGTTCAAAATCATTAGGATCAATCAACCCGCTGTTAATTAAAGCGATCGCCACCCGATCAACCACTACCGGGCGAAATTCCTCCATCAAATCTAGTACCAAATTGGGGCGAAATGGGGCGTTTGCATGGAAAAACCCCAAATAAGGGTCAAACCCCGCCTGAACAGTAGTCGCAAATACCCGCGCCAACAAAACCCCATAACCCCAACTCAATAGCGCATTAACGGGATCTTTAGGTGGGCGGCGGTTACGTCCGGTGAACTTCCACTCTGGGGGGAACCAGTGGGTTAGCCCTTGGAAATAAATACGGGCGCAGACCCCCTCAACTCCCATTAATTCATTGCGATCAAGGGGAGTTTCTGTCTGTTTGAGCCGGGGAAGGTAGGAGGCGATCGTGTCGATCGCTTCAGTTAATTGGGTGATTTTACCCTGAGTTTCGCGGTTGCGTCGCTGAAGAAGGTATCGCTGGTTACGGACTTTCCCCAAAATTAGCTTTTGGGCGATCGCCATGCTGAAGGTGGTATCGAGGGCGCGATATTGGGCGAGTCTTACCGTCGGGTTGGTGTGAAAGTGTCCCTGGAGACGGCCGCGAAACCGTCCGTCTTGGCGTAGAAAAATGGTTTCGATGCCACGATCAAGAAGTTGGGCGATCGTGCTATCGGTTAACTGAACCCCTGGAAGTATGACCACTAAATCAACTTCGGCTAGGCGGCAAGTTGTGGAACCTTTGGATTGCTGAATTATTACAGTTCTTTTGGTAATCATGCAATATGGTTTCCCAGTCCCCCTCCCCCCTGGGATTCCGATTTAGGGTCAGGGTAATCTTGCCGGCTATTTCCCTGCTGTAATTATCGCACCTTTGGGATGATTTACTGTCATCACCTATACAGTCTTAATTGTCGGGATTTCTCTAGCCGGAGGAATGGTTAGCGATCGCCCCATTTTATCTCTGTTGCGACGCAATGGTTGGGAAATGCTCATGTCCGATGATCCAGAATTGTATACCCAAATTGCAACCGCCAACGCCACCCCCCCTCTCTCCCAGAAATGATCAAATAAAAATCCCTGGGGTGGCGGCTGAGTCACCCCAGGTTAAATCGATGGGATTTACAAGGTAAATTTACTGGCTAAATTCCTGTTTGAGATGAATAGCAATGGTATTGGTTTCGGCGAGATTTCGTCCGGTGGTCTGGATGCAAATACCATAACCCGCATCTGTCCAAGTTAGCACAAATTCCACAATTCCCTTGGGATAGGTGCGGCGAATTGGTGTTTTTTGCTTAGGGTTAAAAGGCAGAGAGTTGACAATACTTTTTACATAGGGCGATCGGCTAACTTTTTGAGAAAAAGCCATCAATACATCTTTGCCATGGTCATCTCGCAAACTGATATTTTTCGCCTCCGGTTTAGTGTCATCTTGGGGAATTATCTCTAAAATTGTGGTTTGCTGTTTGGCGAATTGTAGGCGCGATCGCTCATTAAAGAGTACCCCCATGGCGGACAAACTAATCAAATCATCCTCCCGGTCTACTAAAGATGATAAATAGGGGTCGTCGATAGGAAATTCCAGTTGGGAGACTCCGGCGGTTTGTTCAGTTTCCAGACATTCAAACAGCAAATAGTTATTTAGCCAAAAAGCTAAATCGAGGGCGATCGGTTGGGGGGGTAATTCGATGACTTCGGAAAATTTCTCGAATAGGTAATAGACCGGAATTCCTAGGGCTTGTCCAATCATTCCCGCGAAGGAAATTTGGGCTTTATATCCACCAGTCGCATTAATGGCGATCGCCTCTGGGAAAAACGTGCGAACCTCCGTGCTAATTTCCTTAACCAAATTTTTCAAGCCTTTTTGTCGAAAATCCTGGACGCTATCATCACGCAGTCCCGTCAAAACTCGATATTCTACCTGTTGAAAATTGAGGGGATTTCTGGTATAATCAAAATACAGTTTAAGCAGATTTCCCATGGCTCTGCCATCATCAGTATCTGATACCAAAAATATCAGACGGTTGCGATCTGCCAAAAATCCTTTATCACAAATACTGGCGATCGAGTTAATTTCCGCCCCACAAAGGCGATCGGTATTCTTACGTTCCAGCAGCAGAAGCGATAACTGTTTCCAGTTTTGGGCTTTTAAAGCCTCTTGAATAGCCGCATCATCACAGTATTTAAGGTTATTCAGCAGGCTAGTTCCCACGGTGCAAATGAGTGTATTTCTCATGATATTCTCCAAAATTTTCAATTATGGATTATTATTGACATCTGGCTCTGTTCCATAGCGACGCAAAGTTAACTGACCATCTGACGATGTACAGCTTATGCGAATACCTTGTGTTACCCGAAAGTGAGCAATTCCTCCCTTGTTTGTGTAAACTTCATATAAAACTCCTCCATCTTGTTTCAACGGACCAGTGTTACCTTGATGCTTGCTCAATAAATAAGAAACCTTAGCCAAGGTTTCTTGCAGCTTGACTTTCTCTTTAGAATTGCGAATAGTTTGATAATCGCTGCGGAAAGAATCTTGGTAAATCAATCTTGGGAATGACAGTAAATCCTGTGAAAGCAATTCTGATTTAGACTGATTCCAAATCAAACGCCCCCAATTAGACAATGTGACTTCATCTTCAACCTGATAAAGTAATGCTTCCCGAGAATCGTTAATTTCAGACAATTTTATCCAAGCCCCGGCTGACATTAACGCAAACTGCATTGGGTCAATTCCTGACGTATCAAACTGAAGTGGAAGGCGAGGAATTTTGATCAGCTCTGATTGGGGACTTTCAAAAATATAAACAATTTCATCAGCGTAAAACATTCCAATGGTGTTCAAGTATGCTTGTAAGCTCTTAAATCCTCCCACCAAATTAAAACAAATCCGATCTTGAGCTTCCTTATGACCGGGAATCGTATTTTCGAGCCATTCAAGGATACTGTCAATGCCATTGCCAAATTCTTCTGTGTCGGCAGTCGAAAGTTTATCGGGGGTATAAATTTGGGCCAAAATTCCTTGGCTCTCTAAAAAACTTTTGACGACTTCAGACGTTTGTATTCCCTGGGCAGTATCCGTAGAAATCAGCCAATGTGAATCCATTCGTGCATCCGACAAATTGCCATCATAGATCCCATAAATTCCATTGAGTTCTGCACTGGCTCTTCGGATACCTGGAACTGTACTGCTTTGCAAAATTGCCGTCGCGCGATCGCTAAGTGTCTCAATAATTTGTAGAATTTCAGGATTCAAATTATCTCGTTGTACATTGGCAGAATCCCGTAATAAGGCATACCAATTTTTTTCTGCCTCATTACTCCGATCAATTTGATTAGTTAACAGACTGGTTCCAACGGTTGACAAAACAAAACGACGCATTTTTTTCTCCTAATTAACGTTTTCTTTTCTGTTGATTACTTTTTTGTTGGGAGGATTTAGGTTATGAAGGTTTTGCTCGTTCAGTTGCAGCAGATGTGGGGGCATTTCCCCGACCTTGTGCCGCTTTTTGATTTGTGCGAGATTTCAGAGGTAAGCTCTTGCCACTCTCTAAACTCGGCAAACTCCAAAGATCTCCACCTTCATTGTCTGTGAACCATTCATAGTTTTTGCCTTCGGGATCTATTTTGGCATTGGTACGGGGATAGTGAATGGGAGAACCATCATTAAAACCTGTAGAACTTCGCAAAAAGGCAGCAATGAAAGATACCTTTTCAAAAGATTTACCGCTACCGTATATTTGCTGTACTGCATTTTGATAGTCACGAATACAAACAGATGGATCTAGAGATGTCGGAGTGATAGGAGTGAGCGATCGATAAAACTCTCGCCAATCCTGACCTGTTCGCCAATCGCTATTTTCTAGATCGATATCGAGCCGTACACTTCCAAACCCTAATGGCTTACCGCCTCCCAGTCGATGATGAGAGTTGTTGGGTAAGCTGAGGAGCCACAATAAGCCACCCAGTTCCACATTCGATAAATTGCTAACATCGATATCAAACGTAAACTCAGTTCCGGGATTAACCCAACCTGTGATCGAGCGGTTCTGGGAATCTCGTTCATTCTCTCCACTGTGACGACGGTATTCTTGATAGTAGCCGTTGATATCATCTGTTCGATGTTTAGCAGGATTGTCCCAGTAGCCTTCTGGTAAATGATTGTGATGGGGATAAACCTTACGACCCCGCAAACCGCGATCGCGACTTTCGTAACCATGCTCTTTGTATTCTCCTTTCTCGATCGCCTTACCGTTTTTATCCTCCGCACAGTAGAATCGCGTTTGTGCCGGTTTGGGCTGTCCGAGAATAGCTAACGGAACTCCTGACTTGCCAAAATGAGCGATCGCTTTCTCTTTCGAGGTTTGACACTGAACGCTATGAACTCGAAGATGACCTTTATACGAGCCTTTGCCATTTTGTTTGACCCAGCCAAACACGCGATCGGCGGGTGAAAGTTCTTGTTTGTTTTCTGCGGGGTGCAAACTTTTAGGCAACAGGTCTTCCGGCTTAACATCGTAAAGCCGTCGAGAAATTGTCACCGGTTGAAGCGCAACAATATCGGTATGGTGTAAATTATCAAGATCGTAACCTTTTTGAAGTTCGACATAACAGAGAGTCCCCTCTTGTAACTTCGCTTCGCTCTTCTCGTAAACATGACGCGACCAAGCCGTTTCTCCCGGTTTATTTCCTAAATAAGCACTGGGAGATATTCCTTTTTTGTCACGCTCTGCCAGGTCTTTTTCGTGAGTTTTCTGGTAGTCAGCAATGAGATCTTCCCAAAGTTCAACAATGTTGTCGTTGACTTTTACCGACACATCAGAGCCATTTTGAATAAAGACTCGCTCATTCTGCTTTCCGCCAATATTCGCACCCGTCACGCAAACCCAGCCAAGTTTCCAATCACCACCCGGAATATTGTCATCCCACCGTTGAATTTGGGTAACTTTACCTTTGCTGAGTTGAACGCGAACGCGATCGCCATGTTGAGGTAAGCCTTTCGTTGAGTTATACTTCAAGGCTTGATGCTTTTCTCCTTTATCAGGAGATTTTCCATATTTATCATAACGTGGTAATTTCGCTGCACCACCGACACAGCTAGATTCTTCTAAAATTCGCAAGTATAAATCATGTCCACGTTTCTCGACACGAGCAGGTTTTGCAGTCGTTCCTTCTGTCGCGGACATCCGATAAGCCAACCGCTTATCATGTTTAAAAAAGACTGAAAGCCGAGAATTTGTGACAGCCTCATAAGCCGATCGCAGCATTCCTTTAATCGAAGTGGGTGGCAAGTAAGGTTTACCATCTGCACCTAATCGCACCGGATAGGTTTTATGATCCTTGTTTTCAGTCATTTCCGAAGCATCAGGAATCAATAGTGGTGTGATCGTTTTGAGTTTGACTGAAATCCGTCCCGTCCAGCGATCGGAATGATAGCATCCGTGTCCGACTGGTTTGCGATCGCCTAATTCTGGATCGTCAGTTTTGCGAGGTGGTGCCGGAACAAAATTGTAGGGATTGTGGAAGTTCTTCGGATTCACATTCTTGGGAGCTTCTGAGGCTTCAGACGATGCTTCTGGGAGAGTATCCCGATCCCAAGGTTGACCTTCCTCACGCATTTTTAAGATGCGATCGCCCTCTTCTTCAAACAAGACTTTGACAGTCAATGTCTGCATCGTTGTTTTGACTTTTTGAAGGAGTGCTATGGAAATTTGTTCTTCAGGAATGCTGGTAAAAGGTTTCTGCACAAATTGTCCTTTTGAGTTTGTATAAGAAAACTCAAAACTTCTATTTGAATTTCCTTTTTTATTGATTTTAACTTTGACTTTGACGTTGCCAAGACTCATCATTTTGCCTCCAATTTAACTAAACGTTCTTCGATAACTGAAAAATTGCCAAAATTGTCGTCAATCTTAGCCAAATACTCCAGAGTCCAAAGGTAAACTCGTTGCTTTTCCTTCAGCTTCCCATCTAAAGGAATATCCAATTTACCAATCCGGGCTTCTGCCAACCGTTGCCAGCCTTGAGTTGTGACAGTATTAGTTGCTTCTCCCCACAGTAAATATTGCTGCTGGAGCCGTTCGCATTCGATTGGTTCATGGGAATAAAATCCTTGAATAGACTGTTCCGATTCCGACAAAAGCACCGCTTCCCCTTCACCATCCAAACGGTTTAACCAGCGCAACTCGCAGTTTTGGTTAAACACTCGCGCCTCAAATACATCCTCTAATAATTGGGAATCGATCGCACTCCCGTCAGACTTTCTCAACTGAGTCTCGCTCAATTTGGCAATCTGACAGCTACTCGGTGAGTACAACAGTGCGATCGCACCTTCGAGACAGTTTTGGCAAGATTCAACAGCTTGATCCAGCCTCATCGGTTGACTGCTGCTGTAACTGTGTAATATCGTTGTTTCTGTTTGGGTCATTCTCTCTCCTTTTATATATATTAAAAACTCAAAAACAGATGTTGGGTTTCGTTATCTCAATTCCACCCATCAAAGTCAGATGTTGGGTTTCGTTACCTCAACCCAACCTACAAAAGTTAGTGCGATCGCACCTTCGAGACAGTTTTGGCAAGATTCAACAGCTTGATCCAGCCTCATCGGTTGACTGCTGCTGTAACTGTGTAATATCGTTGTTTCTGTTTGGGTCATTCTCTCTCCTTTTATATATATTAAAAACTCAAAAACAGATGTTGGGTTTCGTTATCTCAATTCCACCCATCAAAGTCAGATGTTGGGTTTCGTTACCTCAACCCAACCTACAAAAGTTAGTGCGATCGCACCTTCGAGACAGTTTTGGCAAGATTCAACAGCTTGATCCAGCCTCATCGGTTGACTGCTGCTGTAACTGTGTAATATCGTTGTTTCTGTTTGGGTCATTCTCTCTCCTTTTATATATATGAAAGTCAGATGTTGGGTTTCGTTACCTCAACCCAACCTACAAAAGTTAGTTGGTTTTTATCCATTCTTGCCAAGCTACGGTTAACTCTAGCAGTAATTCATCATCAAGATTGGATATATCAAAATTTGACGAATCAGATTTCATTGAAATTTCTCCCTTTAAACCTGGTAAATTATTAATGTCGCCACTCGCGTTTAATTTCATGTCCGTCACTGCTACAGTTCCCATACCGCGATTTGTGCCGTAACCAATGGGAATCTTGCGATCGGCAAAATCGCGCAACACAAAAAGCAACAGTGCGATCGCCGGTTTAACCAAATCTTTGTGATACTTATTTAATCGCGCCAAATCCACCTGCAAACCGATCGCCTCCCACTCCACGCCAATCGGTTCCAAAACACTGTAAAGCATCCCGTCCGCTGCGCCTCCCGTCCAGCGATCGACCGCAACGTGCATAGCAGGTTGGAGCTTTTTATAGGGATTGTCTTTACCTCCGATCGCCTGTTTAAGTGGTTCTTTTAAATCCTTCGTCATATCCGTCGCATTTTCTACATTTGACCAAGCTGTTACCGACATCGGCATCGTGGCATAACAATCATCAATCGAAAGTATCCCGATCTGTCCGTTAGATGTCGCCTTTCCATTGTTAGATGTCGCCGAATTTTTTTCAGCCGAACCAAACAAAACATCGACCAAAGGAACTTGTAACTGTTTGTCAAACTTCAGGTCTTTTTTAGAAATATCGACTTGACAAACGGTCCGCACAATGCGTTCGGCGTGGGCGCGAAGTACCCCCTTAATAGAACTGCCAGGAATCACGAATCGCACGCCGGAATCCACCTGACTCACCAGGGGAAGCATATCGATCGCAATCCCATCACCTTCCGCTTTCACCATCACCGGATCGCGAGGTTTCCAGGCAATTTCAACGTTTAACTTAGACGGAGATTGATATTCATATTGAGCTTTTATTTCTTGCCAATTTTGGACTTCTCCCCCCTCAATCAAGGCAACAAACAGACCCTCTGCATTGTTGAGAGATTGTTTTTCAATCTTCAGGTTGTGCAGTTGAACTCGTCCGAGTCCCCGTGTTTTCGCCGCACCAATGCGGATGTCGCCCAGCTCCAGTGCTTGCAGTAGTTGCCAGAGTTCGGCGGGAGCTTCATCACTCTGAGCATCGAATGTAATATTGAGCGGAACTTTGACCCCTTTCGGCAAAATAGCGCGGCTGTATTTAAAGCGATCGGCTGCCGTTCCCGTTTGGCGATCGATTCCCACCCCTTCGCGGATTTCGACAGTCTTGTTTCCCGTAATTTCAGCATCGTCAATGATAATGAAACTCGCGCCGTGTTTGTCGCTTTCGTGGTCGCCCCAAATGTCTTTGATTTGTCCTTTATTCTCGTCGCCGAGTAAGCTATCCATCCATCCCCGAAAGGCTCCCGCTAAACTCGTCCCCGGAATGTAATAGTTGCCGCGACCGTTAACCGCTAAGGCTAAATCAGTATCCGCATCACCCCCTACACCACCCACATGGATGGGGGTTTTTGCTATTAATGTGCCACTAATTTTCCAGCGTATTTTAATTTTTCGTGCCATGGTTTATTCCATCCCCTTAGATTGTACTTTTTCTAGGTCACGTTTGTGGCTGCGAATCATGGCATCCACCAAAGTCCTAACCGCTTCAGCCCATAAGTCTGCTTGCAGTTTAGTTTTCCCATTTTCGGTGATCGTTAAGCCTTTCGATAATTCATCAACATCCAATATTTGCCAGATTTTATTGAAATCTGTAACAAGATTTTTGATATCATCAAGGCTCTTTCCTGGCCATTTTTCTTTTCGGTTTTCGACTTTTTGAATTGCCTGAATCCACTGATTAACGGAATTTGACTTGTTTTGATCCGTCAATTTCCCCATCACCGATCGCAATCCTCCTAATTGACTCATTGGGGGCTGACTGTCTTCGTCAGAAATGCTAATTCCGAGGATTTCTTGCCGTTTATTAGCCTCCGCAGCAATGGCGACAGCTTTGTTTTGAATCGCTTCTCGCCATGCCGCTGTTTCAATCATCCGAGCATAATCAAAAACTGCATTAGAAACTTTCTTGTTGTTACCAGAATTGGAGGACTTAGACAAAATGACTGAATTATTTTTGGTATCTTGGGATGCTTTATTCTTGCGCTTCAAATCCGACAGTTTTCTATTCAAAAGCGGGTCATTAAACAGAATTTGTCCGTACCCTTCCGCTCGGCGATCGCCTATTCCTTTTGCTTCTAATTCGGCGAGTTTTTGGGGAGCGATCGCGCCTTCTTTCACATCATAAACGATACAACTTCCAGCTTGCCAACCCACCATCGAGGGACGAGGTAAACCCCAGCGAACCTGCCAAGATTCCGTCCGACGCTGACGCAGCATCATTGATAATAAACCATCAATTTCACGTTCTTTTAGGTCTTCTGGTTTTAATCCCAACTCACCAGCCAAGGCATTTTTGAAATCATCAGGATCGACGGTTGGATTTAGTCGTTTTCCACGCATCAAAATATCAGAAACAAACCATACATAAAGGCTTGAATCACTTCCTGCCTGTTTTGTGATTTGTTCTGGAGACTCAACCTCAATATTTATCGCGCCATATTGGTCTTTTTTAGATTGTCCAATCCGAGTGTTTCCGGCTAATTTCTGGAACCAGTTCTTATCTTTTCCAGCGAGATGTTTTTGGACACTATCGGGAATCCTCAACTCGGCTCGAAATGTGAGTCCGGCGGGAATCGCTTCGTAACTGTAAATGCCACCCACCTCGCGAGTCGGACGTTGAACTTCATCCTTGATGGTGTTGTGGGTGTACAACTCGAAATCAATTTTTTGGTATTTCGGTAATTCGGAATTATTCAATTGACCGATATAACCCCCCCGTTCGCCTTTTAATTGAGTGTCATTGGGTTCGGATTCTTGAAAACGGTTGTAAACTTTTTTACCTTTACCCAGGCCACCATCGACCTTTTTTCCAAACAAACAAAATGGTGTTGGACGGCCCGCCACCTTATCAATTTCAATGGTGGCATTGGTAATAACGAGATGGTTTTGAGCGATCGCCTGACTGACATCGAGTGTGTCCCCGAGTTTTTTGTGCAGGTATCGCAACAGATACCGACCGGGAATATAATCGAGACATTCGACCACGTTTCCAACAGTTCGAGCGGGTAAAACTAGGGGCGATCGCGTTTTGATTTTGAGGGGAACTTTATACCAAATCTCCGTCTGTTGCAAGTTGGTTGTTGCTGTAGAACTCGGCAACTTGTCAGGTTTAACATCAGGACAGTCCTGTATACCGGCATGATTTTTCTGAAACCACTCCAGCCAATCTTTTTCTTTTTCATCAACTTTAATTTCACAGCTCCCGACTCCTCGGCGGCGTTTTCCTCCCAAGCGATCGACCATTTTTGCCCCCGCTATAAGCAGAGCATAACAAACTTGTTGAACCCTTTGCAGTTCTGTGTCTGTTATGGATGTCGTTTCCGAAAAATTGAGTTCAAACTCTGCGGTTAACAGGGCATCCATGCGAACCACTTCTTCAAAGCGGAGACAGTCCGGTTTTGCCGAACCCGTTTTGGCATCAATGGAAACGCCAGGTTTGATAAATGCGATCGCCTGTTGCAGTTTGGGTTTTTCCCCCAAAGCATCTCTTAATGTGCGATCGAGATGTGCCGATCGAATCGAGAGAGATGCGGGACGAGGTTCCTCTTCTATTACTCCTTTAGCCAAAGCAGGCTGATCGCCAAATAGAAAGTTAACCCAGTCGTTCCACTTTCCAGACAAATCGCCATCTAACGCCTGGGCAACTTGTTCGCAGCCATCGCGCAAAATACCCGTCAATGTTTTCGCGGGAATGTAGGGTAAACCATCGGCATCCCGTTGCACGATGCTATCAATTTCACCTCGGCCGGAGCCGGAGCCAACGTGCCAATCACTTTTCATCGTGATGGTCAAAATCAAGTTTTGGGGTAAAGTTGGGATTACGTTACTCATTGAAAATTCTCCATTTTACTGTTCCGAGGGATTGGTTTGCTCGTTTTTCAAAAAGTCTTTGGCATCGAGAGCATCGAGAAACGACGTGATGTAAATCGGGCGATTTCCCTGCTTATCTTGGCTCTCGTAGAAAAGCGATTTATTGTCCTCACTCTCAGCAAAATCATCGAGGTTATATCGCTGTCGGATTAGCGCATATTGAGCGTCTGCTTCATCTTTACCAATAAACAAAGCGGTACGGATAGCATGGCTTTGACTGCTAGAAATAGGGGGGCGATCGCTGTTTTCTGGATCTTTGCGATTGAGTGAATCAACACGATTTTTCAACCGTTCCCACTCATGCTGTTTCGCCCAATCATAACCCTCTGCTGACTGAAGGTCATCCATGTCACTAACAATATAGGGGCGATTATAGAGCAGGGTATTTGAAGCAGATTTAAGGTTCTTGCGAATGCTGTCGAACTCGATACCGCTGGTGTCATAAAGAATGTGGAAATCAATCGCCGAACATGGAAATGGCGTTTGACTATTCGAGTTCGGTTTGGTGACTTTGTGTTTCACATCTTTTGCGGATTTAATAAGGCTATCGGCCAGTTCATAAGCAACCGAGAAGGGAAAATGTCGCTTGACAATCGAAATTCCCGCACAGGCAGAAAGGCGATTCACCTGAAAAGCAGTTTGAGCCACTTGAGCGATGTGTGATTTTGCTTGAGTTTGCTTTTCAAATTCTTGTAAAAAAACTCGCGTAAATTCGAGGGCGTGATGGCCATCACACACCACCGTCAAATCGTCGCCACCCACAATTAATGGCACGAGAGGCAAGTTTCCGTTTTTGGAGGGCAGCACCTCGATTGCCTGTTTAAAAGCTGCTTCGGTACATTCATCAAGTTCGAGGGAAAAATTTCGATACTTGTGAATATAAGCGCGATTGCTTTTATCGTTGCCGATATAATCTTCAAAATTCAAGAAAATTTGTCCCAATCCATTACCATCGGCATGAACGATCGCCAACCAAGATGTTTCTTCCCGCTCGAACAGCTTTTCTAGTTTGTTGATGTCTCCCATGAGCCGTGAATCCAGGTTTTGCAAACGCTCGATTGCTTTTGTAGAGGCTTTCCGTTTGACATCACTCACCTTAGAAATAGGAATGAGCTGGTTTTCGGGGTTTTTATCAAGTTTTGAAGCCGGCAAACCACTCACTGCACAGTCGGCTATAATCGGAAGCCGAAGAAAGCGAGATTCTGGAGACGGACGGCGCGATCGCGTTTTTTCAAAACATTTGTGAACTGCGCGAATTGCTTCAGCGAGACTGTTTTTTGCTTGCCAATTATCAACCGGGACAAACACACCGGCAATATCTAAACCTGGTGCTTCTATCAGTGCTTTTTTCGTGATGCTGCTGATAATTTCCCGTGCTTTATCTGCGTCTTTAGTTAATATCAGAGCTTTTCCTGAAGTGGCGATGATAATTTCGGCTTGGCACTCATTTTTTTCAATGGGTGGATTTTTCTTCTCATCGCAGAGCATCTCCCGTAAGCGTTGAGAATTTGTCCAAACAGACAACGGTTGCATCTGATTTACTTTGGCAACGGCTTCGAGAATCCATTGAGTTCCCGCTCGATATGTCACCTCAGACGCGCCAATATTTTCTTTGAGTTTGTTAGTCGAAAATATGAAACTCTGATTACCAGAGGTTTCTATTAAAACGAGATAATAGGTAGAGTCTAGTTGAGTCATTATTGTCAATCCTAATCATTTTATATCGCTGTATTGATGTCACTTAAAACTAGCTAAAATTATGATCTTCGTAGTCAGGTTAGCCAGTATGGCAGCCTGCTCGCCTCTCCCCACGCGAAAGCCCCAAAAAAGGCTGCTACAAAATGTGGGTTGATAGAACCTACAACCCTTGCGGTGAGGCATTTTTATTATTTTAAACTTAATGATTAAACACCATAAACTATTCCCTTATTATTAAACAAAAATGTAGCTTTTGACTGTAAATTTTTCTAAAGGTTATCCTCCCATTTCAGTTATCCTCCCTTAGAGATGGCCATCGTCTAGGGAGATCATCTATCTACCTATCAGCAGCAACCGATAAATTTACGCAAATTTAGAAAAATTTAATTTATCAATTACCTCTAATGTCAGTGTAGAAGCCATTTACAGCGGCGATCGCCCCCACTTGGGAGCCCCTTCAATTCCAGATGTTCAGAAATACTCAACCCTATTCAGTATAACCATCGCTGGAAGGGCCCCCTTCCATCCCTTATAATGGCAAATTTATAGCCTGAAACTTGGATCGCAAATCTTGGGCTTGCTGGGGGTCTTGGCGATCGTACAGTGTCACAGCCTGACGATAGGCTGCTAAGACCTCCCGGGGCGATTTAACTTGACCGTCTGTGGTTCGCAAATTCAACAAAACCCAGCCCAGATTTCGATAAGCTGCCGCCAAATTGCGATCGCATTTAACCGATTCTGCCAAATAAGTGTTGGCTTGCTGCCACTGACCAATCACAGCTAATACCGTCCCTAAACGATAACAAATCCAAGCATCTTTGGGTTGTTTTTGATATATTTTATTATACCAATCAGCAGCTTTTTGGAAATCTCCCAGATGTTCATAAATTAAACCTCCATTTTTCATCACCCAATCGGGTATTTCCTGACACTGACTTGCTAACTTGAGACTTTGACGACAAGATACATGATCACTTTTACGGTACTCATACCATGCTTTAAATCCTAAAGCCAAGGCATTATTGGGGACTTGTTGAGTGAAGGCTTGCAGTCGCCGTGTTATGTCACCAGACTTGTTGCTTGTCACTCGTTCTAAAGCCGCAATTGTGAGCGGATAAAGCCAGGATTTTAGGGCGATCGCCACCGAGGAGGGCTGCTGCTGAGATTTAAAAATTCCCTGGGTTCCCGCCTGAACTACGATTTTCCACTGGCGAAGATGGAAAGATATCCAAGCCTTAACCCCCAGAGCAAAACTAGAATTAGGATCTAGGTTTAATGCTTGTTGAATTGTCTGATCCGCTTTTTGCCAGTTTCCCTCTTTTCCCAATGCCCAACCTAGGTTAGTGTGCATCCAGGCTTGTTTTGGACTAAGTTTAATGCCATGCTGTAATTGTTGAATCGCTTGTTTCCACTGCTGGCTACGACAGCTAACTAACCCCAAAATGCCATAAATTCGACCGTCTTGGGGTTTAATTTTCTGGGCTTTTCTGGCAATACTATCAGCGCGATCGCTATGATGATATAATAATATAATCGCCAATTCTATGAGGGCTTCGGCGTTGTCTTGTTCTTGAGTTAAACAATTTTGATAGGCGGTGACAGCATCGGTTAACTTGCCTTTTTTAACCAAAGTTTTGGCGGTTTGATGAAGGGGAGAAATCAGTTTACCATCCAGGGCATCGATAAAATCTTGGGCGGTTTGTATGCGTTCATTTACCCGAAATTTTAACCCTGTTAATATTACCTTTTGAATGTAGGGGCTAATATTAGGGTTGAGTTGTCGGGGCGGAACTAGAGGATCGGGTAAGTTATGAGAAATAGCTTGGGCGCGATCGGCTGAGTCGGCGGGTAATTTTCCTGTTAATAATTCGTAGATAGAAGCACACAGGGCATAAATATCAGTGGAGGGATAGCGTCTGGCTTGGCAAGAATACTGCTCAAATGGGGCGTATCCTCGGCTTAAAATTACGGTCATATCTCCGGTTTTTCCAGCGATAAATTCTCGGGTGGTTCCAAAATCAATTAAAACGACACGATCGCCACTGCCAATCATAATATTTTCGGGCTTAATATCTCTATGCAATAAATTGTGCTGGTGAATAATTATGAGTGCTTCCGCGACGGTTTTGGCATACTTAATCACTAGAGGCTCATCTAGGGGTTGGTGATTATTCAATAACAGATTGGATAGAGTTGAACCCTCTATAAACTCCATCACCATATAAATAGTTGAATTTTCTTCAAAGCAATCATAAACTTTAGCAATATGAGGAGATTTACAACGACTTAAATAAATAGCTTCTAATTTGAACTGATGAAGTTGTTTGTTTCGATCAACCGGGGTAATTGAGAATGGCCAGAGTACAGATTTGCCTTGTCTGCATCCATTTTCTGGCCACAATTCTTTGATGGCTACAGTAGTAGAATTAGCGCAGTAAATCCCTTTGTATGTAATCCCAAAACCGCCTTGACTGATAAATTTTTTGATTTGGTATTTGCCCTGTTTTAGCCATGTACCTGTGGGTAAATACAGTCCTGAGTGAGTGGGAGTAGTAGTGGTGCTAGTGGGAGTTAAAGTAGCCCCGCAAACGATGCATAAGCGATCGCCTGGGCTGTTGTCATAGGCACATGATGGACAAATGTTACTCATAATTAGTTACTGTAAATTAAATTAAGGTTTTTCATGATGACTCAACTCAATTAAAGTTAACAGCAATGGGAGTAATACTACATCGTAATGCCAACAAAGTCGCGTTATCGGGTGCGCCTCGTTGTAGCACTAACTTAATTGCTTCATTAACAGCAGTTTGCAATGGTTGAGATGGGCTAAAAATTCCCATAAATTCCTCATTACTAATTAAATCCCAGACTCCATCGGAACATAACAAAATTAGATCGCCATCTTGCAATTGAATATCGCTTTTCGTTTGCACGTAACCCGGGGAAAGATTGGGTTTCGAGCCCAAGGATTTAGTCAAAACATTGCGATCAGGATGTTCGAGGCTTTCTTCAGCGGAAATTTGACCGCTGGCGACCAGCAGCGCCACCAAAGAATGATCCTCACTCAACTGCTCAATTTTGCCGTCACTCACCCGATAAATGCGACTATCACCCACATGAGCGATCGCCAATTTTCGGGACTCTATCAAGGCTAAACTTAACGTAGTTCCGCCATTATTTACCGCCTCAGATACCGCCGAGTTAGCGCGATCAACAATAGAAATTAACCACTGGCTGCTGTTTTTTGAAATATTTTCTTCTTCCTGGCGAAATCCATCAATAACCGTTTTCACCGCCAAACGACTGGCCACCTCACCCGCCGCCATTCCTCCCATACCATCCGCCAAAGCTGCTAAAATCACCTGGTCAGATGCTCCTTGATTAATTTGAGCAATTCCGTAGCTATCTTCATTTTGGAGTCGTCGGGGAGACAGTCCCAGGGTAGATTCACTGGCGATTTCCCAATTGACGCGATCGCCCCTCAAGATTTTGCGAGTTTCTATAACTAAACTCCGCAGTTGTGACAAGGAAAAACGCTCATCAGGAACCACAGATAATGAGGTGGTTAGCAGTTGTGAAACATGGGGAATATAGCAATTTTTAACATCCAGAATATCGCCTTCTGGATGTCGTCCATACAACCCATGATACAGTACAGCACCAATGGTATAAACGCTGCTTTTTTCACTAGGAATAGGATGGGATGCTAGTTCGGGGGCACAGTAATTTCCCATGACTCCAGAACTCATTGGGGTGTCTTCTGGGTAAACGCCAGTTAGGTCAAAACAGCGAATGGGTTGACCGATTTCTAACAAATCTGGGTCGATGTCGATCGCACACCAGTGACGTTGATGGAAATACCAAAATAATTGACAAATTGGCGTGATCGCTTTTAAAACTTCCAGGGTGTTCGGAGTATTTTTTAACCACTGACTTAATACCCGATCAGGATGGGGAAATTCGGTCAATACCAATAGGCGATCGCCTTCATCACCCGCTAGATTTTCTTCAGGATAATATTCGGGTTCCAGGTAATTTTCTCCCTCATCTGTCTCCGGATCAGAGCCTTCATATAAATCTTGATTATCCGTGATATTTTCCGCCGTATTTTCTGGGGTCTGATTTTCTTGGTTTTCGGTTATGCTTTCTGCTGTATCTTCGGCGGTTTCTGTTTCATTTGTTAACTGCTCTATATCCTCCGAATTTTCGGGGATTTCCACAGACTCATCAGGACTCGATAAAGTCGATAATTCGTGGTCTTGATGGGCAGTTAATTCCGGGGTGATATGGTCAGCTTCGATGGTTTCTTCTGTCGAGGGTTCTTGCACAATTTCAGACAGATCAGGAACCGTGATGTTAGCGAGTAGGGGTGCAACTAAACTATAATCCGCCAAAGTTTCCCGCAATTGTAGCTCTTGTTGTAACAAACCCGTTGCCGAACCCACTCGCAAAAGTCCCAGTTGAGGATGTTCACTATCTGCATTTTCCAGACTTACTTTAAAATAGTGAATGCGATCGTTGCGTTGACCCAGGTTGGCGGCAACTCTTACCACAAAATCTCCGATTTGTAAACAGGTATTTTCTGAAATCACGAGCCCATTTAATCATCCGTATAAGTTGAACCATAAGACAGGAGATAATCCCAGTTTTTTATCTCCTAATTGAGTCAATTAAAACTCAGAATCTGCCCACACAAACTGAACTTTTCCAAAAGCCACCTCATCACCGGGATTAAGACAAGTTGGGCTAGTAATCCTTGCTCCGAAGCGACTTTGACCCTTTGGTTTAATGAAAATCCCATTAGTTGAACCCAAGTCTTTAATCATCCAATTACCCGCTTCCGGGTAAATTTCTCCGTGATGGCGCGATACCGTTTCTCCCCCGGCAAAGTTTTCTAAATCGATATCCACCGGCCCCATATCCGGGTCAAAAACTCCCACCAGTGCCACACCATCTAAACGAAATTCAGGTTGAGGTGCGTTAGCTTGTTTGGCGACCAGACGCGCAGTGGTAGCCGTAGGAAAAGTGAGGGGTTCGTTTTTGGGGAAAAGATCGACTTCCTCAAAGGGAGTGAAGGGAAAAAGTTCGGGGCTGGAATTACTGACGGTATCAGAGGGGGCGGGCACAGATGTGGCAGTGTTCAATTCTGTACCACAGACCTCGCAGAATTCGGCATCATCCAGGTTATCATAGCTACAGCTTGGACAAGTAATAGACATGATTTTATCTCCTAATAAAGGGCTAATATTTTAGTGAGAGTTGGAATCATTTATGATCCGGTCAAATTGCGAATTTGGTCTTCGGAAAGACCCAACTCGGAATCGTTGCTCATTTTGACAGTTTTACCTTTGGCTCCCATTTTGACGGTTTTGCGGGTTCCAGAAGAAAGTTTGCGAGTTTTGCGGACTTCTTCAATGCCGAGGTTGAGAGATTCAACCATTGCGTCGTTGCCAATTTTAACGGTTAATCGTCGGGCGGTTTCCAGCAATTCTGCCGCTTGTTCGGGATTTTGATCAGCGAGGTTGGCGGCGCGATCGACAATTCCACTGATATTTCGCTGCTGCACATATCCCATGACTTCCGGGTTGGTTTGGGCGCTTCCTCCGTGTCCGGCTACAAACTGAAGGACCAGATTTTGGGGTGGAAGTTCGCCCCGCCGTTGCTGTCCCGGAATGTCGTAAGTCAGACCAAGTTGGGCAATGCGAACCTTTGCCTGGCTATGACTTTCCAGGTCAAATTCCAGCATAAAAACAGTGTCATCATTGGCGATCGCACTTCCAATTAAATAAGGCTTTTTATCCAGGGCAATTTCAGCACTATCGGGATAGACGCGACTAATTCGTGCTAATTTGACACCCTTGACTGTGCTAATATTTAACTTGAGGTTATTGATCACTTCCGATTGAGCTTGTTGAACTTCCTCAAAAATTGTATTAGGAAGTTCGGAAATAGGAATATCCGTGGTTCCGGTGTGCGTTTGTGTTTCCACAACATTAAAAACTCGGCCCCCAGTACGATCGCTCAAATACAGTAACAAATCCTCGTTATACTCGCCAACTCCCAAAGCTGTAATGGGGATTCCCGCCTCAGCGAATTGTGTCGCCAGGTCTCGACAATCGCTTTCATCAAAGGTCTGTCCGTCGGTGAAAATGAGAGTACGGCGACTGCTGAGATCGCAGTTTTTCAGGATGTTTAAAGCCTCTTCCATTCCCAAAGCCATGCGAGTGCCGCCGCTGAAATTTCGGAGTTGACCGATCGCATTTTTCAAAGATGCCGTATCTGTCGATGCAGTCAGGGGAAGCAGGACCGACGCGGAGTCATCAAACCGGACCAATGCAATGCGATCGCGGGAGTCAGCTTGGCCGGAACTGACCAGACGTTCGAGGGATTCGATCACCTGGTCAATTTTAGTTTTTCCCCCGGTGACTTGTGTATATTGCTTTCCATCCAGGAAATAACTATTACCTGTGGGTATAGTCTCCTCCCCTTCCAAAACTTCATACATGGAGCCACTGGTATCGATCACAAAGCTAAATGTGGTCGAGGGACGACTGGCGGACACCTCCGCATTAGGTCGCAGTTTCAGCATCACAAATAGCTTTTGTCCAGCTTTATCAGCATTGAGAAATTCTAAGTGGGGCGTGATAGTAACGTTCAGCATGGTTGGTGAAATTTAGGTAAAATCCAAGGGAGGTAAAGCGCCGCCTTGGGGTTCAATTTGCGAAAAATTGGGAGGGAATAAATCGGGAATTCGACGATCGCCCGAATCTTGTATTTGGTGGATCTCCTCGAATTCTAGGGCGGGTAAATCCAACGTTATAGATGTGGTTCGATAGCCTTCTCGGATATCTTCTAGCCATGTCTTTATGATTTTTTCTAGGTTAGCATTGTTAATGGCACAGGCGGTTTGTTGTTGCAATTGCGATCGCATTTTTTCACGCAATTTTGACTTAAAAATACTCTCCGGGTTGTTTTCCTCGTTTTCACTGATATTCAGATTATAGGATACCGGCTGGGAGTCGGGTTGACTGGTGCTTAACAGGTAAAGTGTATATTGAACCATTTACAGAAAATTCATCAAAGATCACCTCATTCAAAGCCGTTCTTGAACTTCCAATATAATATCTCCAAACTGGCGGCGATCGCCATCATTTAGTTCTTGTTTAAATCGCTTCATTTTCCCAAATTTAGGATGCTGTGACAGAGACGAGTCAAATTCTAGTATAACTTGACCATCTTCTATAAAAATTTGAGCGAATTGTTCCGGAAATCCTGCATCTTTGGGCAAATAAACATGAGCATTTCGGGAACTGCCGATTTCGATGGGCTTTTCTCCCAGAGAAACCATCGTACATTCTTGGTTATTCCAGTGAACCCACAGCAGCGCCGAACTGTACAATGAACTGTATAATTTTTCACTTAATGCGATCGCCAACCCGATACAAAATCCCAAAATTGTCGCCCCTGCCAAACGCGCTAAAATCACCCCTGTCACCGCTTCCAAAAGCAGAAAACTTAAAGAACCAAAAACACCTCCCACAGCCCCCGCTATCATCGCATTTTTCCGAGGTAGGTTAGGCACAAATAGAGACATTCCACCACCGACAAGGGTTCCCAGTACCGTCCACCCCGTCAGTCGAGCCACCACCGACAAAACCGGAAGGTAAGCACTGGGAAGAAACACCACTTGACCCACAACTCCCCCAATGAATCCAGCCATCAGAGCCCCCCCAGCTCCTAAACTCCCTTCTTCCCAAGAGAGGAGGCGACGACGCAGGTTGTAATTTTGTCCGACAATCAAGGCGAGGGAAGTTCCTACCGCCAAAAATACCGTCCATACACCAATACGAAAAACACCGAAAAAGAAGCCATAATTACCGCTTTCATCCGACTCGACCAATTGTTGTCCATATATCGCTTTTTCTGCCCCCCGGAAGGCACTGTCAAGGTCGCCAAAGTTGGCATAAAACACCAAATCTGGATCACCTGTTAAAGCTGTTAAGTAGTTAACTGGTGCGTCTCCCGTTCCCACCGCGACCAAATTAATTCCAGAGGCTCGGATTTGTTGGGCGATGGATGCGGCCATCCGACGATTGTTGGGTTCGCCGTCAGTAAACAGTAAAATATTGCCAGGGCGATCGCTATTTTGGAGGACAGAAGTTGCCAGGTTGAAGCCTTCGCTGAGGTTAGTTCCTCCCCAGGCGGAAAGGCGAGCGATCGCCTGTTGTAGTTCCCTTTCATCGCGGGTAAAATCTGCCACCACACTCGCCCGGCTGGAAAATTCCACCACAGCTAAATCATCGCGTTTCAGGTTTTGTCGGCTCACAAATTCCGATGCCGCCCTTTGCACCTCCGGCAGTTTTGATCCGCTCATACTTCCAGATGTGTCTATCAGCATAACCACCGCTTGAGGCTTGGTGAGAAACCCCGGAGGTTGTCGAGTTAGATACAGCCATATTTCACCGAAAATTAGCGCCCCCAGCAAACATCCAGCTCCCCCACATAAACCAAAAAGTAGCGGTTTATTGATTTTTTTGGTAATATTATTTAACTGAATTATCATGGTTTTTTTAATGGTAAAAATGCACTTAATTAAATTTAAAAATCATTGGTTATGATTATCATTAATTGGGCTATCAATTGACGGCTTTGCCGTCATTAATTTTCCACCGTCCGTTATCCTTGACAAACCAATATCGATAGTTCCCTTGACTCGCACCAGATAGACGCGAATCAATCCCCGTTGGTGTGTGGAATGTTCGATCTTCGTAGACAGTAACGATTAATTCTGGACGAGAGCCGGAAACCGAAAAAGAAACAACATTGATCACTTTTGATTCCCGATAGGTGTAATACGAATTATTTTTGCGAAGCCAATCTATCGAACCATTAGGTTGTGTAATATTTTCATATAAAGGGCCCGAAGTATATTGGCGAACTAACTGAAGATCGAAAGGAGCCGCAAAAATACGCCCTTTAGAACTCAACCATCTATTCACTAATGTTACCGCTTGCTCCTGGGTCAAATCTATCTGGGGAGAATTCCTAGAAGTTTGAGTTTGAGTTGATGTCGCTGTGGCTGTCTGGGTCGCTGTCTGGGTCGCTGTCTGGGTCGCTGTCTGGGTCGCTGTCTGGGTCGCTGTGCGTGTTGGTGCGGGTGTTGGTGGCGGTGTTGGTGGTGGTGTCGGTATTGCTGCGACCGGAGCCGACAAACTCATTTCTATCTCGAAATTTCTGGTTCCTCCGAGTGAGGCGACATGAACCGTATACCTCCCATTAAGAGGTAATTCATTACCCAATACTAAACTATTATCTGGCGCGTAAATCCAAACACAAACTCCCTCATTATAGCGATAACTTAATAGTTTGCCTTTTTCACCCGAAAACACAAAACCCGTATCCTCACCCGATCGCACAATTCCCGTTCGTTCAAAGTTTTGGCTATCTATGGCGATCGCCTCTGGATTCGACAAAGAACCACTGGGCATCTCCGGACATTCTAAGGAGTTAGTCAGACCCTTAGGGAGATGGTTTAATACCTCCGTTGGCAACACCTCCGAGACAGCTTCGCAGCCCCATAATCCCCCTAAAAATAGGATCGATATCACCCGCATTAGTAGCTTGAACTTAATTATCATAGCATTGAATCCCCGGATTTACATATATTTTATAGGGTTGATCTGGGCTATCGACTCATTCAGTATCAATCAAGGTTCATTGATTACACTCACTGCTCCAACACTTGCTCCTGAGACTTTTTCGTTAACCATTCGGGCAAAAGCCTCCGCCCTTGAACGACTGGTAAATGAGGCAACTTGAATCAGATAATCACCATTGGCATGACGATATTTTCGATAGGCATCTCCACAAAAAATCGCTTTTGTTCGTTGTAAGTTACTTTCACTATCAGGAACGTTGACCGGATAAAATCTAACTGGATAGTCTGCCCGATTAGTTGGCAGTCGATCGCCACAACTTGATTTCGGAAAATCCGATCGCCTAAAGGGTGCGATCGCTGTTTCTTGCCTCTGAGGTCTAGGCGATCGACCAGTATCATTGGCAGTTCTTTGGGGTGTTGGTCTTGCCGTTGATGTGCGTGTCTGGGTCGCTGTCTGGGTCGCTGTCTGGGTCGCTGTCTGGGTCGCTGTGCGTGTTGGTGCGGGTGTTGGTGCGGGTGTTGGTGCGGGTGTTGGTGGCGGTGTTGGTGGCGGTGTCGGTATTGCTGCGACCGGAGCCGACAAACTCATTTCTATCTCGAAATTTCTGGTTCCTCCGAGTGAGGCGACATGAACCGTATACCTCCCATTAAGAGGTAATTCATTACCCAATACTAAACTATTATCTGGCGCGTAAATCCAAACACAAACTCCCTCATTATAGCGATAACTTAATAGTTTGCCTTTTTCACCCGAAAACACAAAACCCGTATCCTCACCCGATCGCACAATTCCCGTTCGTTCAAAGTTTTGGCTATCTATGGCGATCGCCTCTGGATTCGACAAAGAACCACTGGGCATCTCCGGACATTCTAAGGAGTTAGTCAGACCCTTAGGGAGATGGTTTAATACCTCCGTTGGCAACACCTCCGAGACAGCCTCGCAGCCCACCAATAACCCACCGCTCAACAGGAAAAAAACTAAGCGATATTTAAAGCATTTCACGGTCTGATTTGTTTTTGTTATTATACTCATTTTATACAGTTATCCTCAGATTGTCAAGTAACAATATAGAAACCATCATCAAAAATCATGCTCGGCCTCTCTTTTCATAGAATTGCTCCAGATCAAGAAAGGGATAACCCCTCCCAAAATCAGCATCAATAAGAGGATGCCAGTCATAATTAAGCGCGTTTTCTGGGGAAGCGATCGCCCAAAAACCGTCATCGTGTAAGTTCTCCGTTCCGTCTGGATTTCCTGGCCATTAACCGTCACTTTTACCAAAACTTCGTGTTGCGTTCCCCGTTCCGCGTTCGGTTGCTGGTAAACAATCTCGTATTCTCCCAACAGGGAATCTAGGAAAAGTTGCAAGTTCCTGGCAATGTCATTGGCGTTTCCTGAAAATTCCGCAATTCCTCCTGTTATTTCCGCAATAGTCTGCAGACGTTCTTTATCCACAAACTCCGTTGCCAATTTGGGATTTTTATCAGCATCAGCTCGAGTTGCCGCTCGTCCCAAGTTATATTTTTGCCCCACCTGTTGGGGGGTCAAGCCATAGCCGAGAGTGTGAACAATGATGTTATTATTTCTCTCCAGTAAGGTAATTAAATTATCGAAATCTTGTTGTTCGTTCGGTTGATTGTGGAAGCCGTCCGAGAGGAGAATCACCGATAGCCGAGGTTCCAGTCTACCCGAATCTTCCGGAACGTAAAACCGTGGATCTTGCCGATTTCCTAGGACTCGGATCGCTTCTGACAACGGACCGTAAATATCCGTAGCTGCACAAAGTGTTTGCGCCGCCAGATAATCCAGAAAGTTGGTTTGTTTGATATCATTCGCCGGGAAAAATTTGGAGTTAATCCCCCGCTGTGTCACCTCGAAACCCGGACAGTTTGCGCCACCTTCCCCAAACGGAACGATCGCCACCTTCGTATCACCACCGCGATCGCTAATTTGTTCTAAAAATCGTCGCGTCGCGTCCAGGGCACCATCTATTCTTCGCTTTCCACTCGTATCTAGTTCGTTCATACTCCCACTCAAGTCAACTAAAACCACAATCCAAGCCGGAGGAGGGGTGCTTTCTTGCGGACTTTTCCAAGATTTTATGCCCACAGGTTCATCATCTGTAATCACCTGAAAATCCGACTTCTGCAATTGTATGACCGGACGATCTCTCCCATCGGTGACTTGCAGGCGCAGGGTAACATTGTCATTGTTTATCCTCGGACGACCCACAATTTCCGCCGTTTGTCCGAAAACTGGGGACGCGATCATCAATGCGATCGCACTACCACTAAGCCATCGGATCGAAAAAGCGATTATAAAATACAAACCGGTAGAATTTCGGGACTTTAAAACTTTCGGATTTTTCGGTATAGAATGTAATAACATAGTTGTGTTTTAGTGAAACTTTACGTCGAGAGCTAAGTCGGGTTCCGTTAATCGCAATTTTCAGGAATTCTTTCTTATGGGGCGTTAAAAAAGCCCGGTTTCCTTCTATTTTAATATTTGCCAGGTACGGGAGCAGATGGGGCAGATAAATATCCGCTTTGTTTTCTGATTTCACAGAAGAACCGATCCGAATCATGCCCCGCCTTGGCAGTTCGATTGAAATTCCCTCCTCAATTTCATTATCATCAAATTCGTCCTGCGATCGATAAGTAATAAATCGCAGCTTAGAGGGATTAATTTTCGGATAATCATCTTCGTTTTTCTCATCCAAAACATCAATACCTTTGTACTCGTATCCCTTGTACTCAAATCCGCTTCCCGCCCTCAAAGCCGGCAGGTAACTGGGGGAAGCATTCGTGATGCAAAATGCCACACCCAAACACAACCCCAACACCGCAAACCCCAACGGGTCTTCGTAGGGTTTAAAAGCCGCTGGCATCAGCCCTAGCAAACGCATCAGCTCAAAAATACCCGCCGCGATGAGACTGGCAATACTCGCCGCCAAAATACTCATAAATAGGCGCAGGTAAAAGCGTTTGGGGTTTCCCGCCTCCAGGCTATGATGTCGCCAACTCAACCCCTCAGCCAAACCCACAGAACCTCCCACCACCAGCCAACCAAACACCCGAATTCTCACCGGAGAAATTCCCAGGCTAGGGTCGAACAGAATTTGGGAAATGCCCCCCGCTGTTACACCAGCTATCAGTCCCACCATAAACGCCAACATCAGGGGAACTCCCAGCATCCGCACACTCAGTTTAGGACGGGTGGGGTTACTGATAAAAATCTCGTTAGTGACGCTGCCAATTGCCAGGGAAATCGCCATGCAGGGAAACAATACAATTTCCGGAAACCCTTGCAGCCAGCCGAAATCGCTGAGGAACACCTGGGCGATATTCCACCCCAGCAAAGCAGATATTAGACCAGCCAGTATATAGAAATAGAGTCTCATAATGCACCCTTTCCGTTAACCAATCGAACCCCATAGCACAGGCATCCTGTCTGTAAAATCATTAACATATTTTAGCCTCCATCTGGGGGGTTTAAGCATTGATTTCTGATATCTTCCTCCAACCATTTTTGTGTTCGACCACCTTCATCAATCACGCCATCAGGAGTATTTGCTCCTTTGGCTTCCTGATACTTCCTAATTGCGTCACTAAATTCTTGCCATCTTTCGTTATCTTTACCGATGTCTCCATATTGTAAGTTTTGGTCGAGTCCTAATATTTTTCTGACACAAAATAAAACTATATACTCTTTATTATTATGTACATCCTCGCGAATACCTATTCTATTTTTATCCTCAGTTTCTAGTTGAGTTATGTCAGGAGTTAAATTAGTAGTCATTGCCTTTATTGCCTCATTTGTTCTGTGAAAACGTTCTTTATTTTCATCACTAATGTCCGTCAAAGTCTCTGGGTTATTCGTGTCTGTTTTTGATGTTTGTTGAGATTTTGATTCAGCCGTGACAGTGGCTATTTTCTCGTCCCTTATTGCCTCCAAAGCCTTGTTAGACTGATTTGCTATCAAACTTATAATCCCTCTTGTTGTCAATCCTATTCCACCTACTAATAATAAACCTATTACCATCCTCAATATTAAATTTTCTGTGACAAAATCAATCCCCGCATCTAAAGCCGAATGGAGATGGTCGCCCCATCCTTTTTGGCGAATTAGCGTCATCTTGAATAGTATACCTTTTTTAACACCGCTTCTGGGAGATACTTGGCTAAATATATTTCGAGGAACGTTACCCGTTGAGATTTGATAAAAAATGGTGGCGAAATGTGGAAAATTTAGTTCTTCAAACAATTGAGCTAAGGGTAAATATTTCTTGTCAGTTTTGCGGGGATCTTTCCAAAAAGGCTGTAAATGTGTTAAGAATTCTGCCTTTTCTTCCGAGTAATCTGTGATGATTCCTGGTTGCCATAAATCTGGTATTTGGCTGAGAGCATCTGCCAAGTCGTTGGCGAAATACACGCGGTAAAATTGCGACCACAAACCCTGCTTTTCATTGAGTAAGGATTGAGTCGCTTTAACAAGTTGTGGGATATAAACTTTGTCATGCACTAAACCACGGAGTTTATGTTTAATTTTGCTGTCCAATGGGGATGATTTTGGTGTTGTGATTAAGCGGGAGAGAAGACTATAAATTCCGTCATTAATATTTCGAGGCAGAAATGGCAAGCTGGGGGTGTTCTTTTGGTCCTCTGCGAGAATCGATGCCTGCAATTTGTGGCAAGATTCCCAACAGTCATCCGGCTTGGGGGCCGTTTGCATCCAAATCAAAAAGTCGGGCAAGAATTTCGGTATCAGTAGGGCTTGTAAGGTCAACAGCCTAACCATCGGTTCGGAGTATATTTTGTCTTGATAGGCTTTGGATGCTCCTCGACCATCTAAAATCTGATGCCAAGATTTATCATCCATTTGGGGATAAAATAAAGCGATTTCCAAGTTGTTTATGTGTTCGGGCTTTATGCGGCCATTCATGATAGCTTTGACCGCCTTTTTAATCTCATTTTTATCCAAATCAAATGGCGACTCAGGCATATAAACAGAGAGTGTCATAATATACTGTTTCCGTTAACCAATCGAACCCCATAGCACAGGCATCCTGTCTGTAAAATCATTAACATATTTTAGCCTCCATCTGGGGGGTTTAAGCATTGATTTCTGATATCTTCCTCCAACCATTTTTGTGTTCGACCACCTTCATCAATCACGCCATCAGGAGTATTTGCTCCTTTGGCTTCCTGATACTTCCTAATTGCGTCACTAAATTCTTGCCATCTTTCGTTATCTTTACCGATTTCTCCATATTGAAATTCTGGTTCGAGTTCTAATCTTCTTTTGACACAAAATAAAACTATATACATTTGATTATCCTGTACATTGTCGCGAATACCTATTGTAGTTAGTTGTTCTGGTGTTAGTTGATATATGTCAGGAGTTAAATTAGTAATCATTGCCTTTATTGCCTCATTTGTTCTGTGAAAACGTCCTTTATTTTCATCACTAATGTCCGTCAAAGTCTCTGGGTTATTCGTGTCTGTTTTTGATGTTTGTTGAGATTTTGATTCAGCCGTGACAGTGGCTATTTTCTCGTCCCTTATTGCCTCCAAAGCCTTGTTAGACTGATTTGCTATCAAACTTATAATCCCTCTTGTTGTCAATCCTATTCCACCTACTAATAATAAACCTATTACCATCCCTCTTCTAATCAATCTTAAATTTTCTGTGACAAAATCAATCCCCGCATCTAAAGCCGAATCAAGATGGTCGCTCCATCCTTTTTGGCGAATTAGCGTCATCTCGAATAGCGTACCTTTTTTAACACCCCTTTTGGGAGATACTTGGTTAAATATATTTTGAGGAACGTTACCCGTTGAGATTTGATAAAAAATGGCGGCATGTGAAAAACTTAGTTCTTCAAACAATTGAGCTAAGGGTAAATATTTCTTGTCAGTTTTGCGGGGATCTTTCCAAAAAGGCTGTAAATGTGTTAAGAATTCTGCCTTTTCTTCCGAGTAATCTGTGATGATTCCTGGTTGCCATAAATCTGGTATTTGGCTGAGAGCATCTGCCAAGTCGTTGGCGAAATACACGCGGTAAAATTGCGACCACAAACCCTGCTTTTCATTGAGTAAGGATTGAGTCGCTTTAACAAGTTGTGGGATATAAACTTTGTCATGCACTAAACCACGGAGTTTATGTTTAATTTTGCTGTCCAATGGGGATGATTTTGGTGTTGTGATTAAGCGGGAGAGAAGACTATAAATTCCGTCATTAATATTTCGAGTCAGAGATGGCAAGCTGGGGGTGTTCTTTTTGTACTCTGCGAGAATCGATGCCTGCAATTTGTGGCAAGATTCCCAACAGTCATCCGGTTTGGGGGCGGTTTGCATCCACATCAAAAAGTCGGGCAAGAATTTCGGTATGAGTATGGCTTTTAAGGTCAACAGCATAACCATCGTTTCGGAGTATATTTTGTCTTGATAGGCTTTGGATGCTCCTCGACCATCTAAAATCTGATGCCAAGATTTATCATCCATTTGGGGATAAAATAAAGCGATTTCCAAGTTGTTTATGTGTTCGGGCTTTATGCGGCCATTCATGATAGCTTTGACCGCCTTTTTAATCTCATTTTTATCCAAATCAAATGGCGACTCAGGCATATAAACAGAGAGTGTCATAATATACTGTTTCCGTTAACCAATCGAACCCCATAGCACAGGCATCCTGTCTGTAAAATCATTAACATATTTTAGCCTCCATCTGGGGGGTTTAAGCATTGATTTCTGATATCTTCCTCCAACCATTTTTGTGTTCGACCACCTTCATCAATCACGCCATCAGGAGTATTTGCTCCTTTGGCTTCCTGATACTTCCTAATTGCGTCACTAAATTCTTGCCATCTTTCGTTATCTTTACCGATGTCTCCATATTGTAAGTTTTGGTCGAGTCCTAATATTTTTCTGACACAAAATAAAACTATATACTCTTTATTATTATGTACATCCTCGCGAATACCTATTCTATTTTTATCCTCAGTTTCTAGTTGAGTTATGTCAGGAGTTAAATTAGTAGTCATTGCCTTTATTGCCTCATTTGTTCTATCAAAACGTCCTTTATTTTCATCACTAATGTCCGTCAAAGCCTCTTGGTTATTGGTGTCTGTTGTTGATGCCTGTGCAGATTTTGATTCAGCCGTGACAGTGGCTATTTTCTCGTCCATCCTTGCCTCCAAAGCCTTGTTAGACTGATGTGATTTCCAACTTATAATCCCTCTTGTTGTCAATCCTATTCCACCTACTAATAATAAACCTAT
>NZ_JARPLC010000008.1:39888-72781 GCF_032350395.1 Limnospira sp. PMC 289.06 | reverse complement strand
AAAGCACGGTTTGGAATGGGAGTGGGGGAAGGCGACTTCCCTCTCGACCCCTACCTAATCTTCTAGCAAGCTCGGTTCAGACATAACAGTTTAAGACCTAAATAGGGGTAAAACCTGAAAGGGCAATTGTTAGCTCAAGAATCCTCGCACTTCAGGGCGAGGAGTGTCAAAAGCTATAATGAGCCGCCTAGTCCGCTCACCCGCCTTGTTAATTGATCCGATGCCAATGGAGTAATGGTACAGTGTAAAGAAGTTGGCTTGGAATCGTGGAGCCGTTCTTCTTGACCTCAACAACTTACAAACGAGAAGGTTCCGGTGGTACCTCACACGGGTATCCCCTCAAAATTAGGGTAGCCCTACGGGCTGATGTTACCCGATTAACGGAGATCCTCGCTGAGAGTTTTCATACTCGACAGGGACTCGGTGGCTTGATGTATCCTATTTTTCGCTTGGGCATTTACGAGGATTTGCGTAATCGCTTGGCTACTAGCTCGGGGTATTATACCTGTCTAGTGGCTGCGATCGCAGATTCTCCTCATAAATTAGGTAATATACCTCTAAATGTCCCAGAACATTTGGTAGGAACGGTAGAAATGGGGTTAAGATCGCCCAGTCCCTGGTCTATTGGCGATCGCTATCCATATATTTCTAATTTAGCTGTTCATCCCACAGCCCGGCGCCAAGGTGTGGCTAGAGAACTCCTGATTGGTTGCGAACAAGTCGCTATGAAATGGGGGTTCTCTGATTTGTACCTTCATGTTCTCGAAAATAATTCCCAAGCACGACAACTTTACCATCAAGTGGGCTATCGCATAGCCCAGATAGATTGGAGTTGGGATTCCGTGTTTTTGGGTCAGCCTCGGCGACTGTTTTTGTGCAAAAACTTGTCTCATTCCTGACCCATTTTTCTGTTTAATCGCTCCCCCACTCGCAGGATTTGGCCAGCTAATATAGCCGCGCCAAATCCGTTATCTATATTGACTACTCCTACACCCGCCGCACAGGAATTCAGCATAGTTAATAGGGGTGCTAACCCATTAAAACTTGCACCATAGCCGATACTGGTTGGTACAGCAATTACTGGACAATCGGCTAAACCAGCAACCACACTTGGTAAAGCACCTTCCATCCCCGCCACTACAATTAAAACATCAGCATCGGAAATTAAATGCCAGTTTCCTAATAGTCGGTGGATTCCCGCTACCCCCACATCCCACAGTCGCTTTACCTGAAATCCTGATAAGCTGGCGGTGACGGCGGCTTCCTCGGCGACAGATATATCAGCAGTTCCGGCGGTTAAAATTCCTATCACACCGACCGATTGAGCTTCAGCGGACCGATAACGCCCATCTAAGGCACAAATCCTAGCTTCTCGATAATATTCTAAATCTGGCATTTCCCGCCGCAGTTCTTCATACACTTGGGGTTCAATTCGGGTCGCCATCACTACCGGATTTCGCCCCTGCATAGTCTGCATTATTTCTCGGATTTGCTCTGGGGTTTTTCCGGGTCCCCAAATCACTTCCGGGAATCCGGTTCTTAGTTGTCGGTGATTGTCTATTTTGGCATAATTTCCGACGGTCTCAAAGTCAAAATATCGCATTTTGTTCAGGGCTTCTATGGGGGATAAATAGCCTTGTGCGACATATTCTAATAGCTGTTTTAATGCTTCCGGTGTCATTGCCAATTTCCTTGCTCTTCCCTCATGGTCATCTGAGGTAACCATTTATTTATGCCTATTCCCGAATTTTCAACTCGTATAAATTCCAGAAACCTCTGCCGATAGGTGTATAGTCAATGCCTTCTATGCGATCGCGTATAGCATCGAATACCAAAGGATTAACCATATACAGAAACGGCAAATTTTCGGCAATAATTTTCTGAGCTTCCCCATAAAGTTCCCTACGTTTATCATTATCTAGTTCCTGGGAAGCCTGCACATATAAATCATCAATTTTTTGCTCCCAGTCTGATACCACCCAACCTTCTATTTCTGGTTCTCCCGGTTGCTGACCTTGATTAAAGGTATGCAGACGACCATTCACTGACCAAATATTATAGCCGCCATGGGGTTCTAAAACTCCTCCGGTAAATCCACCCAAAAAAGCCTCCCAATCGCGAGTCTTAGACAACCGATTAACATAAGTATTAAAACTCAAAAAAAGCGGATCAACTCGGATGCCGATTCGGGATAAATCTTGAGCAATTTGAGTCGCCATTTGTTCCCGGACTTTTCTCCCGGCACTCGCCAACAAGGTAAACCGTACTTGATTACCTTCAGCATCGATTAAATTGCCATTCTCATTATAGGAAAAACCTGCCTCCAGCAATAATTTCCTAGCTTTTTCCGGGTTATAGTTATAGGTTCTTAATCCCTGTTCTGGAGATAGATAAAAAGGACTTTGTACCGGGATAGGGGAATGTTGTAACTCACCCAATCCTAAAAAAATATTGTTTTTCATCACCTCTCTATTGATGCTATAATATACTGCTTGACGGAAGGCTAGATTATTAAACCATAGGGATTTATGGGGTTCCACAAAAGGTCTACCGTCGGGATTTTTACCCTGATTAAGATTAAAGGACATAAACACAGTTCCGGTATCAGGACCGGGACTGTAGATAGTATATTGACCCCTGGTTTCTTCAGGTTTCAGCAGGGGGAAGGCTTCCGGTTGAACGTCTAGGGTATCGAGGGAACCAGACCTAAAATTGAGTAGCTGGGTATCGCTACTCTCGATAATTTGCCACACTATTTGGTCTATATAGGGTTGGGGGTTCCCCTGTGGGTCTTCGCGCCAATAGTAGGGGTTACGTTCTAGGATAACCCGTTGATTGGAGTTATAGCTTCTGATGCGGTACATACCATTACCAACAATTTCCTGGGGGTCGGTATTGGTTCCCCAGGTACTCAAAAATCGGAGATTTCCCTGAGAGTCGAAGGTCCGAACGGAGTCAGCTAAGACATGGGCGGGTAAAATTGGTAAACCGCCTGCATATCGGAGAAAAGGGGCGAAGGGTTCGGGGACGGAAAATTCAATCCGCCGATCATCGAGTTTTTCTACGGTGGGTAGGGTGCGATCGCGTCCTACTCTGAGAATATCTTTAAAGCTACTGGGGATTTTGTCACTGAGATAAATTTCGTTGTAGGTGAAAATCACATCATCTACGGTCATGGGTTCACCATCAGACCATTTTAAGCCCGATCGCAAGGTGATGATAATCTTTTGACCGTTTGGGGCAATTTCCCAAGACTCAGCCAAACCCGGTTGGAGTTCTCCGGTGACGGGGTGTTCTTCGATTAGGGGGCTATAAATATAGCCAAAAACGCTATAGGCGGATTGATTTAGGGGATAGTTAAAGGTACTCGGACCGCTAGGGGTGGGAATGACTAGGCGGGAGGGTCTGTCGGAAGATTGGGCGGCGCTACAACCCGATAAGCCTAGGGTTAATAATATCACTAATAATACTGAGGCTAGGCGGATGAGTAACCCGCGCTTTGACCATGGATAGACTAAATGGTTCATAACTGGCAAAGTTTATGGCGATTGCGCTTTTAGGCTCTTTGTAGGAGGGTGACGGCGTAAGCGGCTATTCCTTCCTCTCGTCCTACGGGTCCGAGTTTTTCGTTGGTGGTGGCTTTGATGCTTACCTGGTCCGGTTCTAATTTTAGGACATTGGCGATGCGATCGCGCATTGTCGGGATATGGGGTTTGAGTTTGGGACGTTCAGCCACAATTACTGAGTCTATGTTACATAACTGCCAGCCTCGCTGTTGTATGAGACCATGGACTTGTTCTAGTAAGACTAGGCTATCAGCACCCGCCCAGCGTTCATCTGTGGGGGGAAAGTAAAGGCCGATATCTCCTAAACTTAGTGCCCCTAACATAGCGTCCATGATGGCATGGGTGAGGACATCGGCATCACTGTGACCGAGTAATCCTAGATGATGCTCAATTTTCAGGCCGCCTAATATCAGGGGGCGGTTTTCGACTAGCTGGTGAATATCGTATCCGTTGCCGATGCGAATGTCCATGGGGCTCTCTCTACTACTACGGTTTTTATTATGGGCTAGTTTGTTGATTAGATGCGATCGCCCATAGTCCGGGGAAAAGATAAACCCTTTATTTGACTGGCTTTCAGCCGTTGGCGGATTTTTTTTTCAGAAAAGCGTAAAGAAATGTTGCAAAGTTGGTGGTCAGTGTGTTAACTTTTGTTTAGTTGAATCAAGCAAACCTATTTAGGAGTAGCTCACAATGGAAAATCAAGGAACTAAATTTGGTTTCACCGAATTCGCAGAAACCTGGAACGGTCGCCTCGCTATGCTTGGTTTTGTTATCGGTGTTGGTACCGAGTTACTGACTGGCCAAGGTATTCTGTCTCAATTAGGCTTAATGTAGTTTTTCCCAAGTCACGGGGACATATTTTGCCTAATTCTGGGGATTCGGCTCTATAATTAACTTCATAGGATTCTGAGGCTATGGCTTCGGAATCCTTTAATTTGTCTGGTTTTTGGTATCATTCAATGAAAAGGAGAGATTAGCAAATTGTCAAAAAGTGATCAAACCAGCTTCCGAGATTATCAGGAAGATGGTCATCTTTGGATTACCTTATCTGCTGGTGAATACTATCCAGATATCCTATCATTAGCCTGTGAACTTTATCAACCTGTACTGGTCACATTTGGTCATCTGTTAAAGTGATCCCATTCTTCAACGGATCTGTTTTTAGCAATTTCACAGGTTCAACCCGTTTGGATGCGGATACAACTGTGTCGAGTATTCCGAAAATATGTGAGTCCAGAAACACCTGTAGAAATGCTCAAAAAAAAATCATTAGCTGATCAAATATGTGCTAGATTTGGCAAGGGATTTCGTTTAATTACAGAAGTTCAATCCCAATTTTTGTCGAGACCTATGCCTGATGAGGCTTTATGTGCCGTGCTGTGGGAATATAAGGATCGTGGAAAAAAAGGATATGATCTAACAGAAAGGCTATTTAAAATTATTGGTGAACAATATTCAGCACTGGAGATTATCGGCCCTCAACGTGCTGGCAAAGATGTAAGATTAGGAGAGTTATTTGATGATTATCCTAGACCAAATCGCCCAGTAGACTTTGTTTTATTACATAATAATCAGCCAGTTGCTGTAGGTTTAGCTAGATATGATTCAGACCGAGGTGGTACTCAAGAAGATGATCGAACAGGCCAATATCGTGATTGTGCTAGTGAGATTCTGAAATATGCTCAAACTCATGGATTAAATCTTAAAGTCATATTCCTTAACGATGGCCCCGGCTTACTTCTGGGTTCAATGTGGCGAGATTATGCGGATCTTGAGGATGCTTGGTATGGTAAAGTTAAGGTAGTTACTCTCCGAATGTTTCCAGAACGCATAAACGTCGAGTGGTTAGTATCATAACAGTTGATTTATGGCAATTGGAATACCTAAAAAAGATAAATTTCTTGACCATAATCAAGTTGAGCTGGTCTATGCCCATAAAAAATCATACCAGGAAATTATTAATAGTGATTTAGTCGAATATAAAAGTATTTATTCTCATGCTTCACCTAAAAGGTTATACTTTGGCGATAATTTAGATGTTCTTCGTTTATTGGCTACGGAACCAGAAATATGCGGAAGTATTAATTTAATCTATATAGACCCACCTTTTGCTACAGAAAGCCATTTTTTGTCACGAAAACAGTCGAAGGCTTATGATGATACCTTGACGGGTGCTGTGTTCGTGGAATTTTTACGAGAACGTCTGATATGGCTGCATCAATTACTGTCAAATCATGGCTCGATTTATTTACATCTTGATGAAAAGATGATTTTTCATATTAAGCTAATAATGGATGAGGTTTTTGGAGCTGAAAACTATCGAAATATGATAGTCCGAAAAAAATGTAATCCTAAAAATTATACTCGTAGAACTTATGGCAAAACGGCTGATTTCATCTTATTTTATACCAAGTCAGATACATATATATGGAATCAACCAAAAGTGCCACTGTCTGAAAATAGTAAAAAGGAGTATCAATATATTGAACCAGAAACTGGCCGTAAATTTATGAAAGTTCCACTCCATGCACCAGGTGTGCGTCATGGTGAAACTGGGAAGCCTTGGCGGGGTAAAATGCCGCCTCCGGGTAAACATTGGCAATATCCCCCAAAGACTCTGGATGAAATGGACGCACGAGGTGAAATATTCTGGTCAAAAAATGGTAATCCTAGAAGGAAGGTTTATCTCAATGAACATTCAGGGGTGGGAGTTCAGGATATTTGGCTAGAGTTCCGGGATGCTTATAATCAAAATGTTAAAATTACGGGATATCCAACTGAAAAAATCCTGATTTATTGAGAAGAATAATTGCGGCTTCATCGAATCCAGGAGATTTGATACTGGATTGTTTTGCTGGTTCGGGGACAAGTTTGGCGATCGCTGATGAAATGCAACGTAATTGGATTGGTGTAGATCATAGTATAGAGGCGTTTAAGACAATTTTAAATCGATTTGAACATGGTATTAAACCTATGGGTGATTTTGTCAAAAGCAGTGGGAGCAATTCAGAGGAAGTTTATATACAACCAACATTATTTGACCAAGGGGCTTCTGACCAATTAGATAATCGGGCTAAAAGATTAGATAATCAGGATACTAAAATCAAGGATTTCTCGATTTTTGTACCTAGCCCCATCCCAGCACAAATTGAGGATATTGTCAAGACCTGGAAGGGTAATTAACAATTAGTAATTAAAAATTAATATAAAATTAGTTAGTTTGGGTAAGACGATCGCGGTAATGGGGTTGATCTAGATCTAGGTCAGGACCGAGGGGGATAATTCCGCCGGGGTTGAGGGGAAATAAATTGCCGTAATAGTCTCGTTTAATAACTTCTAAGTTGCAGGTTTCGGCGACTCCGGGAAGTTGATAGATATCGCGCAAATAGGGGGAGAGATTTGGATAATCGACGAGGCGGCGGCGCTGACATTTGAACAGACTATAATAAACGGTATCAAATCTAACGAGGGTGGTAAATAATCGCACATCTGCTAAGGTAATGCGATCGCCACATAAATAACGGGAATTGGCTAGGGTTTGGTCGATTAAGTCCAAGGTATCAAATAGCTGATTACAAGCGGTTTCATAGGCGGTTTGGGTAGCGGCAAAACCACAGCGATAGACACCATTATTAACATGGTGATAAATTTGCTCATTCCAAGAGTCGATCGCCTCTTTTAAGGCGGGAGGATATAAATCTAGGTCGGGGTATTTAGCGAACTGCTGAAACTCGGAATTTAACATCACAATAATTTCGGCGCTTTCATTATTAACGATCGCCTTTTGCTGGGTATCCCACAAGAGGGGGACAGTAGCTCGCCCCTGATAACCCGGTTTAGCATTATGATAAAATTGAGGTAGGGTGTTAAATTCGACTTCTGGCTGGTCAAAAACCCACATTCCCGAGTCGGGGGAAGGAGAAACGATGTTTATGGATATCGCAGAGGACAACCCCTTTAAAGCCCTGACAACTAGGGTTCTGTGAGCCCAAGGACAACCCCACCCCACAATTAACTGATAGCGTCCCGCCTCTGGGGGATAGGCTGCTGTCCCCACATTGTGGCGAAATTGGCTTTCGGGGCGGATATATTCCCCGGACGAATTACGGGGGGCTAATTTTGACATCATCAACCGCCACATAGTAGTCCAGGCGAACTTTCCTAAACGGACGATCGCCCCTGGGGGGAGGGGGCTACCGCTTTTTTTGGTGGGAGTGGGAGTGGGAGTGGGAGCCATAATTGGTAAACAGGAATTGATGTCGTGAGACTAATTTAACTAATATTATAACGAAGTTAGAGATTATGGAAAATAGCGATTGGTTAAAACAACTGAAAACCCATAAAGCGATCGCTGTAATTCGCCCCCCCAGTTGGGAGCTAGGTTTACAAATGGCTGGGGCTGTCAGCCGGGGCGGTATTCGCTTAATTGAAATTACCTGGAATGGCGAAATGGTGCCGGAAATCATTAGTAAACTTAGGTCAGAGTTGCCGGATTGTTTAATTGGGACTGGCACAATTTTAACGGGTCAAAATTTACGGGATGCTGTCAATTGTGGCGCACAATTTATATTTTCTCCCCACATTAATTTATCGTTAATTGAATTAGCACAAGAAAGGCAAATACCGATAATTCCGGGGGCTTTATCGCCGACGGAAATTGTGACCGCGTGGCAAAATGGGGCGAGTTGTGTTAAGGTTTTTCCGATTTCAGCGGTGGGAGGTGTTGATTATATTAAAAGTTTACAGGGTCCCCTGGGTCAAATACCCTTGATTCCTACTGGGGGAGTGACTTTAAACAATGCTATTAAGTTTATTGAAGGGGGGGCTATAGCGGTGGGATTATCAGGAGATTTATTCCCTAAACAGGCGATATCCCAGGGTAACTGGCAGGAAATTACTGGGCGATCGCAACATTTAATCGATATCCTGACCTCTGGGGATAAGTCCGAAAATGGGGACACATCCGATGATTCAGAAAGAGTAAAATTATTCTAAAATGGATGTAGTTATGCACAGACCCGACGAGAAGGAGTAGGAAGGTGAAATTATGAAAAGTTTAATTCCATGGCGTAAGCTGGGACTATTGGTGGCGGGGCTGAGTCTGGGGGTAACAGTGCTTTACAGCGATTCAACTCCGGTACAAGCCCAAGAATTTCATAATATGATAGCGCGGCGGATTTTGGATTTACAACAATCTTCGGAGCGTTGGATTCAAATTGATCTAACTAGCCAACGGTTGATCGCTTGGGAGGGAAATAAAGCAGTTTATGCGGTGATTGTTTCTACTGGAAAACCCTCAACTCCTACCCGTGTTGGTAATTTTAGGGTTCAAACTAAGTATCGTAGTACCCGTATGACTGGCCCTGGTTATGATGTGCCGGATGTTCCTTATACAATGTACTACGATGGGGGCATGGCAATTCATGGCGCTTACTGGCATAATATGTTTGGAACTCCAGTTAGTCACGGTTGCACAAATGTTGCTGTAGACCATGCTAGATGGCTGTTTGAGTGGGCATCAGTTGGCACACCTGTTGTAGTACATGAGTAGTAGGATTCACAAGCCTAAACGCACTTTGGCAATTGGTGATATTCACGGTTGTTCGGTGGCTTTTGATGCCCTAATTCGGGCGATTCAACTGCAACCGAATGACCAGATTGTCACCTTGGGTGACTATGTGGATCGCGGCCCAGACTCGAAGGGAATTCTCGATCGCCTCATCGATTTACACGACCGAGGGCAATTGATTGCTTTGCGGGGAAATCATGAAATTTTGATGTTGCGATCGCGTTCTTTGGGGTGGAATGCCTGGTATCATTGGCAGGCTTCTGGGGGTGAAGAAACCATGGCTTCTTATGGTCATCATGGCGGGTATAAGTGGATTAATTCTATACCTGACAAACATTGGTATTTTCTCGAAAAGGTGTGTCGAAATTGGTGGGAAAACCGATCGCATTTTTTCGTTCATGCTAATGTGTATCCCAATTTACCTTTAAATAAACAACCGGAAAGGATGCTATTTTGGCAATCATTTGATCATCCTTCCCCTCACTATTCAGGCAAAACTATGGTTTGTGGTCATACTACTCAAAAAACTGGTCAACCCCTTAGTATTGGTCATGCTATTTGTATTGATACTTGGGTTTGTGGTCAGGGTTGGTTAACTTGTTTAGATGTCAATAGTGGCAGAATTTGGCAAGCTAATCAAAAGGGGGAAAAACAAACTGGCTGGATTGATGATTTTGAGATTCCCTATGTGCCGATTCGATTGAGGATGCGCCTAAATCGGCGTTAAAATAGTAGCAAAATATCTCAATTAATATTTATGCGGATTTTGGCGATTGGTGATATTCATGGCTGTTCCCAAGCCTTTGATACTCTCATAGATATGGTGAGTCTTCAAGCAGATGATCGGGTGATTACTCTGGGGGATTATGTCGATCGCGGTCCTGATTCTAAGGGGGTAATTGATAGGTTAATTTATCTTTATAATCAGGGTCAGTTAATCCCTCTACGGGGGAATCATGAAATTATGATGTTAGCAGCGCGATCGCATCCTAATAGTTTAGATACCTGGAAAATTTGTGGCGGTAAACAAACTATATTATCTTATCAAAAGTCATCCCGAAAAAAAGCGAGAATTGACTATATTTTACCTGAACATTGGCAGTTTGTCGAACAAGCCTGTTTAGACTATTGGGAAGAAGAAACTCATTTTTTTGTTCATGCTAATGTTGCGCCCAATATCCCCCTATCTCAACAATCCAATCACCATTTATTTTGGGAAAAGTTTTATAGTGCTAAACCTCACTATTCTGGTAAAATTATGGTATGTGGTCATACTAGCCAGAAAAGCGGAAAACCTGTGAATTTTGGCTATGCAATTTGTCTTGATACACGGGTATATAGCTCTAAAGGTTGGCTAACCTGTTTAGATATCAAGACAGGTAAAATTTGGCAAGCTAATCAACAGGGAAAACAACGGGAAAGCTGGATTGATGAATTTGTATCTAGCCCCCGCCATTTTAACTATACACAGTAACAGATAATTACTAGCCTAACCTCCCTGGTTTCAGCTTAATTTGACGACTGTTTGATTATTTAAGAGGGTTTGACTGGTTAACAGATCCTCGACTGTAATTCGTAAAAAACGCTGTTCATCAATCTGGAATTGTACCCGAATACGATCGCTACCAGGATTTCCCGGAGGGGTTAATTTAGCAATACTGCGTCCGGTGTCACTATCATTTAAAGGTTGGACAGTAGCTTTTCCGGTGTTGAGGCTGCGAGTAACTAGGCGATCGCCATCAAAAAATACTTCTGTTCCCCCAGTTTCGTCCCCTAATTCACCAATAACTAATTCAATACTGGGTTGGTTTTCTAAGGAAGCGCCTAACAATAATTCTACGGGTTCTGTCATGGGGTAGGGTTGACCAGATTTAATAATCGGGTGCCAATCATGACAATTATCTCGACGATTCCAATAGCGAACACCATAGCTATGATAAAGAAAGTCCTCAATTTTAGTGCCTAAACTGAGTTGTAATGCACCATGAGAAATAGCCTCAAAGGGTTTTTCGCTGCGAATTTGACTAGGGTTAAAATATTGCTTTACCCAGTCTTGAACGGCGGGAATTTGTACGGTTCCCCCGACTAATAAAACCGCGTCAATATCCCCCGCTTCTATCCCTTGGCGACGCGCCTGCTGTAAAACCTGAGCCATGGCTTTATCTAGGTTATCAAAAAATTGGTTTTGTGCCAATATTTCATTGAAGCGATCGCGAGTCATTTCTAACTCGTAACTCTCGAAGGTTTCCTCATTAAAATAAACTTCACTGGCTGAGGTTTTTAGGGATAACTGAATTTTCAGCTTTTCGGCTAAACGGGTGGTTAAAGCATTTTTGACTAATCCCTGGGTTTGGACGAAATCATCTACTAGCCAATAGTCAATATCTGAACCCCCTAAATTCTGACCGGATTTGGCGATAACTCTGGCGGTTTTGGCTTTTTGTCCAGAAGATTCCGCTAAGGATTTTTGACCCCATTTCAGAATAAAACCTAGGGGATTTTTGGCGGTCGTAGCATCTAAACGGACTAGGGATAAATCCAGGGTTCCACCACCAAAATCTATGACTAGCAATAATTGCCGATCGCCTAATCCATAACCCAACGCCGCCGCTGTGGGTTCATCTATCATCCTCACTTGTGGGACTTCTAAGGACTCGCAGATACGACCTAACCAATTGCGATAGGTTTCAAAACTATCTACGGGTACTGTAAAAATTAGGGAATCTACCGTTAGGGGAATGTTGCTGATAGCGGCGATCGCATTTTTTAAAAACCATTCTCCGGCGGTTTCAAAGGTGATTATCTCACCGTCAATTTCTGGTAAAAATCCCTGAATATTACTACCAATTCCCCGTTTAAAGTTACGGAAAAAACGCGGATCGTTGGCTAAATCATAACCGCGATCGCGCACTTGTTGACCTAATAAAACTTGTTTTTCCTTGGCATTTTCTACATAAAGCAGACTGGGAATTAACGGGGGATTTTGGGCTGAAATTTGCGATAAACCAGGTAATTTTAGGGTTTCCGGTTGTTCAGTAACTGGGTTCCAACGGGAAATTACTGTGTTACTGGTTCCCAAATCGATCGCGATCGTCATTGGATACTATATCAATAATATTGCCTCTAGTATATTATAGGACAATCAACCCCTACAGATAATTGTTATCCCCTAACCCACCCTCACCAAACCATACAGACCAGTATGCGGTAGTAAAATGTGACATTTCTCTTGTAACCTTGTTACAATGCTGGGCAAAATTTGTAATGGGAGTCGAACCCAGAATACGCCCAGTATCCAACCATGTTTTTTTGTTTTATGTTCCCAACTTACCGAGTTGGCGGTTCACACTCGCTTCTGAAGGTTTGGCTACCAACAATTATCCGGGTTTATTCAAGTCTCAATTAGATCGGTTGCCCAATTTAAAGCCTGAATTTTTGTATCTAGTTGTCGATGATTTTGGGCTAAACTATCGGTCAATTTTTGCACCTCAGCCACATTAATCGTAGTTAATACTTTGAGTTCTCCTCTGGTATAGCGATCGTAGCGTTCTGATGCTGCTTCAACTGCCGCTTTGTAAACACTGCGCTTGAGTTTGAGTGTATCCCTTTCTGCTAAAGCATCTGATAGAGATTTTCCCTCTAATTGCGTGACTGAGTTAGTCCGATTGATTTGCTGAATTAAACGCAGCAGTTCAGCGCTTAGATTTTCTAACTCCCCCATTAAGTCTTGGGGATCTTCGGGAGGTTCTTCGCCTTCCTGAACTTTCAGAGTTCGCAACAACCGCTGTTGTAATTGAGCGATTCGCTTCTGCAGATCAGCGCGTAAAATTAAGGCTTCTGCTAATTTCACAACCATCACCTCCCCCAAATTAACGGTATATGGTTTAAGACATTTTCCGACAATAATCCCAATTTTAAATCTAAAATCAATTTTTGTCAAGACTTAATTTTGCTCTCTAGCAGTCATGGTTACTTTGACAACCTCAAGCCCGACTGAACTCGCCATAAGCCGTTATAAACTCCCTGTTTTTCCAGCAATTCCTCATGTCTTCCCCACTCGACTAATTGACCATCTTCCATCACATAAATACAGTCAGCATTGCGGATAGTGGAAAGACGATGAGCGATCGCAATAGTAGTACGATTTTGGGTGATGTATTCCAGCGATCGCTGAATAGCCGCTTCCGTTTCATTATCTACCGCTGATGTCGCTTCATCTAATATCAAAATGGGGGGATTTTTCAACACAGCACGAGCGATCGCAATTCGTTGGCGCTGTCCTCCCGATAGTTTCTGACCTCTTTCTCCCACAATCGTATCATATCCTAGGGGAAAACCATTAATAAAACCATCAGCCTCAGCCACTTTCGCTGCATTAACAATCTCCTCAAAACTGGCATCAAAAGTGCCATAGGCGATATTTTCCGCTACAGTCCCATGAAACAGAAACACATCCTGACTGACTAAACCGATCGCTTTTCGTAAGTCCTCAAGTTTAATTTGTTGTAATTCTATGCCATCTATCAAAATGGTTCCCGACTGGATTTCATATAACCTTAATAACAGTTTGACCAACGTACTTTTACCAGAGCCAGTAGCCCCGACAATAGCAATGGTATCTCCCGCCGGAATATATAGGGATAGGTTTTTCATGACTGGCATTTGAGGGTTATAGGAAAAAGTGATATTTTTAATGTCAATTTCTCCCCTAACTTCCTGACTCTTTAAGGTAATATTTCCGGGGTGAGTAGCAATGGGGGTATCTAGCAAATTCATCACCCGATTAGTAGAAGCCATCGCCCGTTGATATTGGTCAAAGGTTTCTCCTAGGCGAGTCAAAGGCCACAGCAGACGCTGAGTAATAAACACCAAAACACTATAGCTGCCTACTGCTAACCGTCCTTCTATGGTTTGTAAACCGCCCACAATTAAGGTGGCAGTAAAACCAAAGAAAATCAAGAATCTAATCATGGGAATAAAGGCGGCTGAAAAAGCGATCGCTCGTCGATTAGCTAGTCTATAGCCTTGACTTTGCTTGCCAATTCTTTCGGCTTCATATTCTTCGGCGGTAAAACTTTTAATGGTAGTAATACCCGTCAAATTATTAGACAATTGACCATTCAGAAAACCAACTTTTTCGCGGACTTCTGCATAACGGGGCGCTAACCTTTTTTGAAACAGTATAGAACCCCCAACAATAAACGGCATCGGTAGCATAGCTAACCAAGCCACTTCGGGAGATATAATGAAAAAACCACCGCCCACAATTAATATTGTGGTCACTACTTGCAGAATTTCATTAGCCCCAACATCTAAAAATCTTTCCAGTTGATTAATGTCATCATTAAGGATAGCCATTAAACTGCCCGTGCTGCGTTCTTCAAAATAGGATAACTCCAGTTTTTGCAGGTGTCGGTAAGCATCTAAACGCAGTTCATGTTGAATGGTTTGGGCGAGGTTACGCCACAGTAGTTTATAAATATATTCAAATAGGGATTCTAACCCCCAAATTATGCCACTGATAATCGATAAAACAATTAGTTGAGTTTGGACATTCTCAATACCCCATCGGGCTATAAATGAGTCCTGTTCATTAACTACCACATCCACCGCCGCACCAATTAAAACCGGAGGCGCTAGGTCGAATATTTTATTGAGAATTGAGCAAATACTAGCCTGCCAAATTTGCAGACGATAGCGATCGGCATATTCAAATAATCGCCTTAAAGGGGACTTAGAAATAGTAGGATTTTTGGTCACAATTTAAAGATTGTTAAGTTTTGTAGAGATATGATAACTTTTTATTTTATGCACATAGCCAGCTTTTTGTCAAGGGTATCTGGGGATGGTCCAAATATTGTGGGATGTGGCAGTAGCCTAAAAAAAAGGTGGGTTTTGGAGGTTTTGGGGGGAGGAAAAAGATTTATAAAGTGGGTTTTGGGGGTAATTTTATTAATTAGTTGATTATCTTGGTAAGCTGGGTTTAAATGGTAGGGCAATTATTAATCATTAGCCTTAGTGAAAATTGAGGGAGGATTGAATATCCTGTATATTTGATCACTATTTATAGCTGGGTCTAAGTGATTTTTAAGGCGATCGAATATTGATTTTTAGCAAATCATCATCAAGATTAATTTTATTGGCCGGCATGGCCTGGAGTGATTGAGATGAAATACCATCAATTGGCAATCCAAGAAACCATCGAAGACCTGAAATTTTTAATGTCTCAAACTATCACCCATGATAGCTTTAAGAAAGTTAAAGCCCTTTATTTGTTAAAATCTAATAAGGTTAGTAGTATTACCAAATTAGCGCTGGTGTTGGGGGTGAGCCGCATTACTATCCATCGCTGGTTAAATCGCTACCAAAAAGGTGGAATCGATCGCTTAATTTATCATCAATCTAAAAAAGGACGTAGACAGCAAATCCCCCCGGAAGCATTACAGGAATTAAAGTCTAAGCTGACCCGAAAAGAATCGGGCTTTAAAACTTATTGTGAAGTCCAAAGCTGGCTCCAAGACAAATATGGGTTACAAGTCTCATATAATGTGGTTTATGCTACTATTAGATATAGGCTCAATCTGCAAATTTAGTTAGGCTAAATTGTGGATAGCTGAAACTGGCAGTGGGTGCTAATCCTAGGGGGTTTTTGATGAATAAATCGCCGATTCCGGTTTTCTTTGAGAGCCATAAACTTGAGGAAGTGTGGAAAGTACCCTATCAGCAGCGACAGATAGATGCACGGCTTTGGGCGCAGGAACATCAAATTAAACCCGCAGCCGAAGATACTACACGGATCGGTTTATTACTCATTGATGTTCAGAATACATTTTGTATTCCCGGATTTGAGTTATTTGTCAGGGGTGCGGTACAAGATAATCAACGATTATGTGAGTTTATTTATCGCCATTTGGGGGTAATTACTGAAATTATAGCCACCCTAGATACTCACACTGCTATGCAGATTTTCCATCCGATTTTTTGGGTGAATGATAGTGGCGAATATCCCGAACCGGGAACGACTATTACTGATGAGGATATCACTAAAGGTCGATGGCGGGTTAATGCAAATATCGCCCCTAATTTTAGGGGGTGGGATGAACAAACCTTAGCACAACACGCCCGCTATTATACCCATCAATTGACGGAAGGGGGGCGCTATCCTCTAACGATTTGGCCCTATCATGGCATTATGGGAGGTATTAGTCATGCTTTAGTTTCAGGAGTAGAAGAAGCGCTATTTTTTCATAATATCGCCCGTTACAGTCAAACTCACCTAGAATTAAAAGGTCAACATCCCCTCACGGAAAATTATTCCGCCCTCAAGCCAGAGGTTTTAGTGGCTAGTAATGGCGTGAGTATTGGTAACACAAATCAAGGGCTAATTGAGCAACTGCTGAACTTTGATCGGCTATTTATTGCGGGTCAAGCTAAGAGTCACTGTGTCGCCTGGACTGTGGAAGATTTACTGACAGAAATTCAACAGCGCGATCGCACTTTAGCGCAACGAATTTATGTGTTAGAAGATTGTACTTCTCCGGTAATAGTTCCGGGTGTAGTCGATTTCACAGAAGCCGCAGAAGCCGCATTTAAAAGGTTTTCCGCCGCCGGAATTAATCTAGTTAAATCCACCGAGGCGATCGCCTTATAATGGTTGTGCGGTAATAGCTTCCCAGAAGTGGAGGGAGAAGGCTTGAGGAGTAGCTGTAACCCGCATTTTTTGAGCCCAACTGTAAACTTGAAAATCAATTAATTGGGGAGAATTAGTATCAGCGAAATCCATACCACTAACCACAGCCACCCAATGACTAGGATAAGGTATTAAAGGCGGCTTATTTTTCAGTAAAGCCTCAGCATTTATCAAAGCCAACACCACCCCACCTTGGTCTAAAACAGCAGTGGCATTTTCCATAGCTTGGAGATGACCAAATAAATAAGGTTTGGTGAAATTAACATCAGCAAATCCCAGAAGTTCCCGAGTCCATCCCACAATTTCCCAAGGCTTAGTAATTCCCGCCAAGTTACGGAGAATATCCGGCGCATTAGGCTCAATAGGAAGCCATAAATTTTGTGATTCTCGCAGGGTAGAAAGTACCATCCAATCAGCTTGCGGCATCTGGAAGTTTCCCCGGCTATTTCGCAGGCGTTCCGAGGCAGAAATCCAGGTATTTTTGAGGGTATGAAAGCCGCCCAGTTGAAACAAGTTGCGACAGATGGTGACATATTGTTGGGGGTGATGTCTAATCAGTTCAAAAACAATCACCGCCGGACCACAAAAAGGCTGTCCTCCCTGACTGAGACTAAAGGGGTTTTGAAGGCGCGATCGCATTTGGCTAATCACCTGTTCCCGATCCAACCCTAGCCAGACCCCAGGAACAGTAGAAGCCTCAAATTCAGCGATCGCATCTATCGCCATTTGTAACTGTTGAGGGTCTGGAAATACCTGCACCCGTCGTCTATCCTCCCTTCCCGACACCAATCAAATATAATAAAGCCATTCTGACCGCAATACCGCTAGTAACTTGCTGAGAAATCAAACTGCGATCGGGATTATCCATCAACTCGGAACTAATTTCCACACCGCGATTAACCGGACCAGGATGGAGAATTTTCACATCAGGACGACATAACTTTAAGCGTTCCGTAGTAATCCCATAAAGTTGATGATACTCTCGCAAACTCGGCAATAAATAATTAGTCATGCGTTCCTTTTGTAAGCGCAAAGTCATCACAAAATCAGCATCAGCCAGAGCCTCATCTAAACTCCAGTGTAAAAACAATTTACCAGGGCGATCGCTACCCAACCCCGCAAAGCATTTAGGTAGCAAAGTCGGCGGACCTGCTAAATGCAACTCCATTTCCGTAGCCGTCAAACTCCAGATATTAGACCGCGCCACCCGGGAATGCAAAATATCCCCAACCACCGCAATTTTCTTACCTCGCAATAAATCCAGGCGGGGACTTTCCGGGTCCAAAACCCGACAAATAGTAAACAAATCCAATAATCCCTGGGATGGGTGTTCATGTTGACCATCCCCCGCATTCAAAATCGCCACCTGAGTATTAAGGCGATCCATCTCCGTGGCGATCGCCAAAGGAACCCCCGCCTCACGATGTCGGATCACCATCATATCCGTTCCCATAGCCAAATAAGTTTTAGCCGTATCCAAAATAGTTTCACCCTTAGTCAGCGAAGAAGTCCCCGGCGTAAAATTTAACGTATCCGCCGACAGACGTTTCGCCGCCAATTCAAAACTATTGCGAGTCCGGGTCGAAGGTTCAAAGAACAAATTAGCCACCACCTGACCCTGTAAAGCCGGGACTTTTTTAGTCCTACGTCCGAGAACCTCCCGGAAACTAGCAGCAGTTTGCAAAACCGTATCATATTCAGCAGCAGTGAAATCAGCCAGAGATAGGATATGTCGGCGATTCCAGTTTGTCGTAACCATTTAGCCTCATTCAAGAAATATTTGCCGTAGCGCCGGATAACGGGGACAGGTGACTACTACCATTCGGAGTCAAGCCTTTTAGCCTTGAATTATTAACTATCGAAGTTAACCCATGTACCAGCCATGATTAGTATCCAACATTTGTTACCCCCTGTTTTGACTACCGTGATGATTGTCATCTTGACAAGCTGTAGTAGTAATGTCCCCATTGACGAAAGTTCCGAAACCCCCATCAACCAACCCGACCCCCAAACTAGCGGCGAAACCACCATCAGCAAACCAGAAACCTCTCCGGTGCCGCCTCCCCTGAAGGAACCCACCGCCCCCCCAGCAAATACCATCCCAGTCACCCTTTATCAAGCCGACAGCGCCTGTCAAAACCTAGTACCGCGTAGGACTACACTTCCGGCGGAACAGTCCCTAGAATTGGCAGTAAGGCAGGTTTTAGACAACTACGAATCCGCCGACTTTTCCTTGGGGTATCGAATTATCCGCCATCAGCATACCATCACCATAGATTTTCGAGTTCCCAGCAACAGCCCCAGGGTGTTTACCTCCCTGTCATCCTGTGAACAACTAGCCCTCTTCGGTAGTTTACGCCAAACCCTCACTAGCAACCCGGTTTGGCAAATCCAACAAGTCCACTTTACCAATAGAGGCCAGGAAATTGTCCTGTAAGTGTGACCCGTTGTATGGTATAATTGGATCCGACAAAAAACACCACTAACTTGGGGTTAACCAGTTGGTATCATTAACTACAGTTCCCGGACGGACTCAGCCCCTTATCATCAGAGGTGTTAGAGCAGTTGGGGCTACAATTTGTGCTATTTGATTCTTACGATCCAGGTGATTTCTACGATGAACTATTTGCCTCTCCAGGGGAACCGAGACCCGAAGGCAAACTTTTAATAGATCGGCTTAATTCCCTGTCTCCAGAAGAAATTAGGATGCGACAACAGGCGGCGAAAACCGCCATGATGAAACTAGGGGCAACGTTTAACGTTTATAGCGATAGTGAGGGGACCGAGAGGATTTTGCCCTTTGATATGATTCCTCGTATTGTTTCCGCGCAGGAATGGGCGTATTTAGAACGAGGACTAATCCAGAGAATTCAGGCTCTCAATTTGTTTATATCTGACATTTACAGTGATCAGAAAATAGTCAAAGATGGTGTGATTCCTGAAGATTTGATTAACTCATCTAAAGGCTTTCTTAAACCCTGTATGGGAATTGAAGCCCCTAAAAATATTTGGTGTCATATCACGGGGACGGATTTAGTACGCGATCGCGATGGTCAATGGTATGTTTTAGAAGATAACCTACGCTGTCCCTCTGGGGTTTCCTATGTTCTGGAAAACCGACGGGTAATGAAAAGCACTTTTCCGCAAATCTTCGCTACCCTAGGCATTCAACCCGTTGATGAATATCCCAGTCATCTCCTAGATACTCTGCTGAATTTAGCCCCTTCCCACATAGATGACCCGACCGTGGTAGTTTTAACTCCGGGGATTTATAATTCTGCCTATTTTGAACATTCTTTCCTCGCCCAACAAATGGGAGTAGAATTGGTGGAAGGACGGGATTTGGTCATAGCAGATGGTTATGTGCAAATGCGAACCACAAAAGGTTTACAGCGGGTTGATGTCATTTACCGCCGCATTGATGATACTTTTATTGACCCCCTAGCCTTTAACCCTGAATCACTTTTAGGAGTTCCTGGTATCACCGAGGTCTATCGCAGTGGTCGCGTCGCCCTGGCTAATGCTTTGGGTACGGGTGTGGCTGATGATAAGGTAATTTATTCCTATGTCCCCCAGATGATTCGTTACTATTTGGGAGAAGATCAGATTTTGGCTAATGTTCCTACTTACTTGTGTTGGGAACCTCAGCAACTTGAATATGTGGTGGCTAACCTTGATAAATTAGTCGTTAAAGCCGCTAACGAAGCTGGTGGCTATGGGATGCTAGTTGGGACTCAAGCCACAGAAGAAGAACGACTAGAGTTTGCTGGACGCATTAAGGCGAACCCCCGCAATTATATCGCTCAACCTACCCTTTCTTTATCCCGCGTTCCTACCCTGCTAGGCGATAGCTTTGAGGGATGTCATGTCGATTTACGACCCTATATCCTTTACGGTCCTCAAGGGGTTTATGTTCATCCAGGCGGCTTGACCCGCGTGGCTATGAAAAAAGGTTCTTTGGTGGTGAACTCTTCCCAAGGGGGCGGCAGTAAGGATACTTGGGTTTTATTCTAATCTTGGCGGTAACTTTGTTAGCCACAATTGTCGTTACATTTTGAGTCGAAAAAACTATGCTCAGTCGTGTTGCTGATTCTATCTATTGGCTGAATTGCTATATAGAAAGGGCTGAAAATATTGCCCGATTTGTTGATGTTAACCAAAATTTGTTGTTGGACTCTCCTTCGGGAATGAAGCAACAATGGCGACCTTTGGTGTTAACTACTGGGGATTTAGAACTGTTTAAGGAACGCTACGGAGAGGCGACCGCTGAAAATGTGATTCAATTCCTGACTTTTGATAATCAGTATCCTAACTCGATTTTATCTTGTCTGCGGTTGGCGCGACAAAATGCGCGATCTGTCCGGGAAATTATTTCCTCGGAAATGTGGGAACAGGTCAATGAGTTTTATATGATGGTGCGAGATGCTGCTATGGGGGATAGCTCCTATTATTTGCCGGAGTTTTTTAATCAGGTGAAGCAGCAAGCCCATTTATTTGTTGGGGTTATGGATGCGACTATGACTCATAATGAGGGCTGGCATTTTGGAAGGATGGGAAGAATGCTAGAAAGGGCTGATAAAACTTCTCGGATTCTGGATGTTAAATATTTCATTTTGCTGCCTTCTGTGGAGGATGTGGGCACTACATTGGATGAAATTCAGTGGATCGCTTTGCTGAAATCTGCTAGTGCTTATGAGATGTATCGTAAACGCCGACAACACCGGATTACCCCTTTTGGTGTGGTAGAATTTCTGATTTTGGATCGGGAATTTCCTCGCTCGATTCAGTATTGCATATTACAGGCAGAGCGATCGCTTCAACATATTACCGGAACTAGGCCGGGAACTTGGAAAAATCCCGTAGACCTGGAGTTGGGACGTTTGCGATCGGAGTTGGACTATATCATGATTGATGAGATTATGAATCGGGGATTACATGAATTTCTCGATAATTTGCAAACCCGGATTAATATGATTCAAGAGAAAACGTTTGAAACATTTTTTGCCCTGGAACCTATGCCGGAAACAGCTAGTCAAAGTCAAGTAAGTTGACAGTGATATAATTATGCCTCTCTCCTTCCCCACCTATTCCCACTAACTGGGGGGTGGGGTGGGGCTGTACCTCGTCAGCCCTGTTCCTAATTGAAATACCCCTGACACAGTGATGATTTATAAGATTGTTCATACCACCATATACACCTATACTAAGTATGTGGAATTAACCCCCCATATCGTCCGCTTACGACCCCGTTCTGATGCCTTTCAGACTCTACAGAATTTTGCTATTGATGTGGTTCCCGAACCGAAAGGAATTTCGGCAATTGTTGACCTCAATGGTAATGATGTCCTGAAATTGTGGTTTGATGAACCTACGAAAGAATTAAAGATTAAAGTCAGTTCCCAAGTGGAAACCTATTGTAATAACCCCTTTAACTATTTGCTGGAACCTTGGGCGATGAGATTGCCGATCGCCGATTATCCGGCACCGATTTTAAGACATTTACAGCCTTATATAGAAGGGAGAGTTGACCCGGCGGCGGTGCAATTAGCCCAGGAAATTTGGCATGGTTCCCGGGGGGAAGTTCTCACGTTTTTAAGTGATTTAAATCAACGGATTTATCGAACTTGTCGCTATACTATTCGGGAAACTGGGGCGGCTTTCCCCCCCGGAATTACTTGGAGACAGCAAGCGGGTTCCTGTCGAGATCTGACGGTTTTATTTATGGAGGCTTGTCGGGCGATGGGTTTGGCGACTCGGTTTGTTAGTGGCTATCAGGAAGGGGATCTCAATAATAGCGATCGCCATCTTCACGCCTGGGCTGAGGTTTATCTTCCGGGGGGAGGATGGCGCGGTTATGACCCCACCCAAAATTTAGCTATAAGCGATCGCAATATCGCCCTGGTTTCTAGTGCCATTCCTGAATATGCTAGTCCCATCAACGGCAGTTTTCGGGGGCGAGGGGCATCTTCTCACATGAAATATGATTTATCCATTGAAAAACTCTGTTGATTAAGTATTTTAGCAGTCACATCAACAACCGATACCACTGCTATACTAGGTAAGGAATTTAATTATCCCGAACTTTTCCATCCTTTTCGCCTCTCAATGGGCATCAGATACCATAGTCATCACCTGAAAATCCTGAGCTTATTCAGATCGACAGAATCAGTGTAACAGAATATCCTGATCATATAGCCTGTATGTTGACTCACTATAATTCTGCAAATGAGGGTGAAAATATGAAAACTATTTTAGTAGTTGAAGATAATCCGATTAATTGGCAGATCTTTCAAAGAATTATCACCCGTAAAGGTGGGATGCTTGCCTGTCATACTGAGGATGTGGAAACTGTGATCAATATGGCAACTTCTAAACAAGCTGATCTGATTTTGATGGATATTTATCTCAACAATAGTTATTATGAGGGTCAACCCATTGATGGTATTAATACCCAAATGCTAAAAGCTAATCCCGAAACTGCTAGTTTGCCAGTGATTTTAGTGACAGCCCAAGGGGATGAAAGCGATCGCGAATATTTCCTGGCCCAAAGTGGCGCTGATGGTTACATCCCCAAACCCATTATCGATCATCAAGCCTTTATTAACCAAATTAAAGCCACAATTGCGGGGGATGTCCTAGCCGAAAATGAACAATAATAGAGGTTTTAAAATACGTCATTAATCTACCTGTTCAGCATGACGAATAGCGGTATCAGGTAAAATACTAGGGGGTGGAGAAATCTCGATCGCCTGTATATTTTCCATAGGAATTACTAACAAACGATCCTCTAGCTCTATAATAATTTCATGGGAACCCAAAATCTGTTGCAGAGGATTAATAGGGCTGCCCTGCAAGGTTTGATGAGGCATAAACTCAAACTGGTAGGACTCCCCATTGATATAATGAACCGTTAAGGAAATCGGAGTTAATTTACTCATTGACGACGTGCTTCTAACTGTTCATAAACGTTTCGTAAATCCACCTGATGATAAGCCAGAGCCACGAGGGAATGATAAAATAAATCGGCTACTTCTGAGGCGATCGCCTGCGGCTCATCATCCTTACAAGCCATAACTACTTCCGCCGCCTCTTCCCCAATTTTCTTGAGAATCTTATTATCTCCCCCCGCAAATAACTTACAGGTATAGGACTGGGAATTAGGATGATCTCGGCGATCGCAAATTACCTGAAACAAACCCGCCAAAGTATGCCCAGCAGAGCCATTTAACTGGGAGGGAGAATGAGCCACCCCAGCCACCAGAAAATTGCCCTGATGGTCATAGCGAATGGACTCGGGCATAATATCAGGATGCCAAAGTTGAATCTGTGACTGTTGAACCCACCACAGTTGTTGAGTCACCAGGGTTTTCTGTAGCGCCTCTCGGTTCATTGACCCCAAAGCCAAAATGCCACCATTTAAGATATCCTGAATGGCGATCGCTACCAGGCCCTGATCATCGTAACGAATTTTATCAATATCAATCAGATTCCCTAATTCTGGGGGTTTCCCGGCTGCCATAACTCCAATAAATGTCATAAAAAACACCACTACTGTTTAGAATATCATTTTGTGTCCTCACCGTTGGCAAATTTGGCACTAAAGCATCCGAACATCTAACCATAAGGAGATTAAAGTGGTAAGCACCCCATTACAAACAACCAAATCTGAAGAAATCTTCAGCGCCGCCCAAAAAATCATGCCAGGGGGGGTTAGCTCCCCAGTGCGTGCATTTAAATCCGTTGGCGGTCAACCCATAGTTTTCGATCGCGTCAAAGGAGCATATGTTTGGGACGTTGACGGGAACCAATATATTGACTATGTTGGCACTTGGGGGCCAGCTATTTGCGGTCATGCTCACCCAGAAGTAATCGCCGCCCTCCACGAGGCTCTCGAAAAAGGGACCAGTTTTGGCGCACCCTGTGCCCTAGAAAACGTTTTAGCAGAAATGGTGATCGATGCCGTTCCCAGCATCGAAATGGTCAGATTTGTTAACTCGGGCACGGAAGCCTGTATGTCCGTACTGCGGCTAATGCGAGCCTTTACGGGTCGCGAAAAAATCATCAAATTTGAGGGCTGCTACCACGGCCACGCGGATATGTTCCTAGTCAAAGCCGGATCGGGTGTGGCGACTCTCGGCTTACCCGATTCTCCCGGTGTACCTAAAAACGTGACTGTAAACACTCTCACCGCCCCCTACAATGACCTAGAAGCCGTCAAAAAACTATTTTCGGAAAATCCCGGTCAAATCGCAGGTATCATCCTAGAAGCCGTTGTAGGCAACTCTGGCTTTATTCCTCCTGATGCGGGTTTCCTGGAAGGTTTGCGGATGCTGACCGAGGACAATGGCGCTTTACTGGTATTTGATGAGGTGATGACTGGCTTCCGCATCGCCTACGGTGGGGCTCAAGAAAAATTTGGTGTCACCCCAGATTTAACCACTTTGGGTAAAATTATCGGTGGTGGCTTACCTGTGGGAGCCTATGGCGGTCGTCAGGATATTATGGCTATGGTCGCCCCAGCAGGTCCCATGTACCAGGCTGGAACTCTATCGGGAAATCCCCTAGCCATGACGGCGGGAATTAAGACTCTGGAACTATTGCAAAAGCCGGGGACTTATGAATATCTCGACCAAATTACCAAAAAGCTGAGTAATGGCTTATTGGAAATTGCTAAAGAAACAGGTCATGCGGCTTGTGGTGGGCAAATTAGCGCGATGTTTGGGTTCTTTTTTACGGAGGGACCTGTTCATAATTATGATCATGCTAAAAAGTCGGATTTGGCTAAGTTTGGCCGCTTCCATCGAGGTATGTTAGAACGGGGTATTTATTTGGCTCCTTCCCAATTTGAAGCCGGTTTTACTTCTTTTGTGCATACTGAGGAAGATATTGATCAAACTCTGGCGGCGGCGCGAGAAGTTTTATCTGGTCTGTAGATAATTCTGCCAGTCAATAGCTGGGTTTGTATGGGATTTTTGGTGAACTCTGAAGGTCTCATATAAAACCTGGTTTTGGCTGGGGTTTGTGGGGCTAATGTTAACCTGTTGATGGGGATGATTAATCACTGTAAAAAATTATTGATTGTGGGAGGAACTGCGGAAGCGACAGCCCTATATAATCGGGTGAAAACTATGGCGAATATAGAGGCGATCGCTTCTTTTGCGGGTCGCACTCAACAGCCAGTTACCCCGACAAATCCGGCGGCTTTTCGGATAGGCGGTTTTGGCGGTGTTCAGGGTTTAATCGACTACTTAAAACAACAAAAAATTGATATTTTAATTGATGTTACCCACCCCTTTGCTGCCCAAATTTCTGACCACGCGGCTATAGCAGCTAATGAATGTGGAATTAAACGGTTAATGGTTGTCCGTCCGGCTTGGGAAAAAGTCCCCGGCGATAACTGGGTTGAGGTGGATAGTCACTCACAGGCTACTATGGTTTTACCAGGGTTAGCTGAACGGGTATTTTTAACTATTGGTCGTCAGGAACTTTCCGCCTATGCTGAAGTTAAAAATATCTGGTTTTTCATGCGGATGATTGACCCCCCTCAGCCTAATTTACCTATACCTAGGGGGGAATTATTGTTACAACGGGGGCCTTTTTCGGTGGTAGATGAACTCTCAATTTTGCGGGAATATCAACTGGGTGCAATTGTTAGTAAAAATAGTGGCGGTGATTCTACCTACGCGAAAATTGTGGCGGCGCGAGAGTTAAAATTACCTGTGGTTATGGTGCAACGTCCTCCGGTTCCCATGGGGGAAACAGTGGCTGATATTGAGTCGGCGATCGCTTGGTTACAGAAACAATAAAGGGGATTTTAGTTATGGTTTAATCACTGACCATTGAGTGACAGTAGCTAAGGGTTTCCAGCCTAAAAAACTGCCAATGGCTGCGGTTCTTTCAATGCCAATTCTGGTAAGTTCTCCCCCTAATTGATGATGCCATTTTAACAGAATTAACTCACTCTCTACTGTGACGGTATTAGCCACTAGACGACCTCCCGATCGCAATTTTTCCCAACAGGTTTCTAACAGACCTGGGGTAGTAATACCACCACCAATAAAAATGGCATCCGGGGAAGGTAAATTAATTAATAATTCCGGTGCTTTTCCTGCTATAATTTTCAGGTGAGGCGTTCCTAAAGCTGTGGCATTATCAGCAATATATTGTAAGCGCCTGGGATGCTTTTCTATGGCTATACTTTGACAACGGCGATCGCTTCTCATCCACTCGATACCAATGGACCCACAACCTGCACCGACATCCCATAAAAGTTGTCCCGGTAGGGGAGATAATCGGCTGAGGGTAATCGCTCGCACTTCCTGTTTAGTTAACTGTCCGTCGTGGTCATAGGCGCTGTCAGGAAGTCCTGATAAACGAGGGGAAAAGTTAACCGGATTAGAACTAATACACTCCACGGCGATCGCATTTAAATCAGCCACTTCGTCAACATCCCAAGAGGAAGCGAAACCGGAAATTTGTCGCTCTTTTTTGCCTCCCAAATGTTCCAAAACGACGATTAAACTATCACCAAATCCTTGATGTGTTAGGAGTTCAGCCACGGCGGCGGGAGTGCGACTATTTGCACTTAAAATTAATAGACGCGCACCCCCATAAATTACGCCATTTAATAAAGCTACAGGACGACCACATAAACTCAGGGTTTCCACATGGGTTAAAGACCAACCCAAACGACTACACATTAGGCTAAATGTGGAAGTAGAAGGAATGATAGTAATTTCCTCAATGGGAAGGTGACGGGTAAGGGTAACGCCAATACCATACCACATCGGATCGCCACTGGCTAAAACACAGACGGGTTGACCACGGCGGCGGATAATTTCTGCGATCGACTCATCAATAGGAGAAGTCCAGAGGAGTTTTTCTCGGTTATCCTCCGGGGGTAACATTCCTAAATGACGTTGACCACCGACAACTACTGAAGCCATAGATAAAAGCGATCGCGCCGTGGCGCTTAACCCTTCTAACCCATCTTCCCCAATTCCTACAATTGATAACCATTTATGGGAAAAATCCCTGCTCACCATGATTTCTAGTTAAAATACCAGTATTCATGATATAGTATTTGGGTTTGTAGTTGGGAAAGTTCGGTGAGATTCCGACACTGTGCCGCAACTGTAATACAATATCAGAGCAAAAAATGGGTGATTTCATCGGGTAAATAGTCTTATTTATCCGGGAATTTAACCCTTAACTATCTGCTATTTTCTGAGTCAGAATGCCAACTACAAATTATTGATGAGTTGTCAAAATCAGCTAATTTTGCGGCTCACTCTCTGCGTCGCATGGAGAAACAAATCACCATGAATTGGTTAGTTAAAGCAAATGTTTGTCCGGGTCTATTTTATGGAACCAAAGCCCAGGATGGTTTTTTAATCCGCCTGCGGACTCCGGGAGGATTGATTAATAGTAAACAGGGTAAATTTTTGGGTCATTTATTAAGGGAGTGGGGAGGGAAGCTACAAGTAACTAATCGCGCTAATTTACAAATTCGGGGAGTGCAAAAAGCGCCAAGTCTAGCAGTTTTTGAGACGCTGCAACAATTAGATTTAGCCTCTCAAAATCCCTCCATAGACCACCTACGCAATGTTATGGGTAGTCCGACGGCGGGAATTGATAGTCAGGAGTTAGTTGATACTCGTCCCCTGATTAAAGCCTTGGATGATCTGATTCAAAATCACCCGTTAATTGGCGAACTTAGTCCTAAGTTTAGCATCGGAGTTGATGGAGGGGGAACAGTGGGAATTGGTATGCGTTCTCCGGTGGCTTGGGAACATCGATATAATGAGATTCAACTTAATACTATCTCGGTAAATGGTGGGGATAATGGCATTAATTTTCAGTTGGCGATCGCCGGAGATAAAAAGCTATATAATACTCAACTTGTCATCAAGCCAGAACAATGTTTATCCGTAGTCGCTACCCTTATTAATGTCTATGGGGAGTATGTCCGAAAAAATCCCTTAGATACCGGGAAAAAGCCTCGGATGAAACAGCTAATTGACAATCTAGGATTAGATACATATATCCAGCAAGTCAACAGCCAACTAACCCAGCCCTTGCCGATATTATCCGCTGAACCTACCCCTAGCAAACCCTATCATCATTTGGGAATTTATCCCCAAAAAAACGCCGAATTGTGTTATATTGGGATATCATTACACCTAGGACAAATTAATGCACAACAATGGTTAGGATTAGTCGAACTTTCCGAAACCTTTGGTAATGCCGAGTTAAGATTAACCCCTTGGCAAACAATTATAATGCCAAATATTCCCCATCATAAAATTAGCCAATTATTGCCGAAACTATCCTTATTAGGCTTCGCGGAAATTGAGTCAAATCAAGTGGCGATCGCTGCTTGTGGTGGTAAGCCTGGCTGTGCCGCATCACTTACCGACACTCAAACTCACGCCGCCCAATTAGCAGAATATCTCCACCAGCGATTAAATTTAGATACTCCTATTAATATTCATGTAACCGGCTGCCCTAAATTTTGCGCTCAACCTAGTCCCGCAGAAATTACCCTTTTAGGGCATACAATTAATCAAAATGGCGAAACTATGGAAGGTTACCAAGTTTATATCGGGGATAGTCAACAATCCTTAAAACACAAAATTTTTGAGGGAGTGTTTACCGAAATACCCGAATTTTTGGCTGAGTTTTTGCGCCAAAATCCTGGATTTAATTAATAACTAATTACCTAGAAATTTGCTGATGATAGACTACCTTCGCGACGGTAACCAAATTTATCAAAAATCCTTTGGAATAATTCGGGATGAAACGGACTTTAAAGGCTTATCAGATGATTTATCCCATGTGGCAGTTAGGCTAATTCATGCCTGCGGAATGACGGATATTGTCGGAGATTTAAACGCCTCAGAAGATGCGGTTAAAGCTGGACGGGAGGCACTACAGGAGGGAAAACCTATCTTTTGTGATGCTATGATGGTGGCTAGGGGAATTACCAAAAAACGCTTGCCTAAAAATAACCCGATTATTTGCACCCTAAATCATCCAGATGTTCCTGATATCGCCCGCCAGATTAATAATACTCGGTCGGCGGCGGCATTGGAGTTATGGGGGGATAATTTACAAGGGGCGGTGGTAGCAATTGGTAATGCACCGACTGCCCTCTTTCACCTGCTAGAAATGTTGGATGATGGTTTAGTGAAACCTGCACTGATTTTAGGGTTTCCGGTCGGCTTTGTCGGGGCGGCAGAGTCGAAACTTGAATTGGCATCTAATAGCCGTGGAATTCCATTTATGACACTGCATGGGCGGCGCGGTGGTAGTGCGATCGCAGCGGCGGCAGTAAATGCTTTAGCAAAGGAAAATGAATTATGACTAAATTAGGGCGACTTTATGGGTTGGGAATTGGTCCGGGAGATCCGGAATTACTAACTTTAAAAGCACATCGGATTTTAACAACTGTCCCGGTGATTGCTTATCCCAGTTTGGAAAATGGCAAGGTTTTAGCAAGGGCGATCGTTGCCGATTTTATCTCCCCTGATCAGATTGAAATTCCTATCCCCCTACCCTTTAGTGTGCAGCGATCGTCACAGCCTTATTATGATATGGGGGCGGAAAAAATTGCCGAACATCTTAGCGAGGGCAGAGATGTGGCGGTTTTGTGCCTGGGAGATCCGATGCTTTATGGTACGTTTATGTACATTTTTAATCGCTTATCTGGGCGGTTTGCAATTGAGGTTATACCGGGGATTTCTTCAGTGATGGCAAGTGCTGCTATGTTGGGAGTACCGATAACTTATCGCAATGATGTCTTTACGATTCTTCCGGCTACATTAGAGGCGGATATATTACGCGATCGCCTCTCCGTAGCTGATGCAGCCGCCATTATGAAATTAGGTCGGCATTTTGCCAAAGTTTATCAAATATTGCAAGATTTAGGACTACTACAAAGGGCTTTATATATTGAACGCGCTACTTGGAAAAATCAGGCAATTATCCCCATTACAGAAGTTGACCATAACTCAGTTACCTACTGGTCCTTAATTTTAGTACCTAGTCAAAATCTGCCCCAATAACCCATAATTAACCCTGAATTATCCCTAAGTTATGAACCAACCAGCCATTATTATTTTAACCGAAAATAGTCTTGATGTGGCTAAGAAAATTCAAAAAGCCCTAGGTCATGGGATTATCTACGGTTCCCCCAAACGCACCCAGTCGGCTGATTTAACCTATGATAATTTTGGGGATACGGTGCGGGAACTTTTCCAAACGGGAACCCCCATTATTGGGGTTTGTGCGGCGGGGATTTTAATTCGCACTGTCGCACCATTATTAATCAATAAATGGCAGGAACCTCCGGTTTTAGCTGTGGCTGAAGATGGTAGCGCTGTGGTGCCACTTTTAGGAGGTTTACAAGGGGTTAATGATTTGGCGCGTAAAATTGCCCAATTCTTGCAGGTTTCTCCGGCTATTACCACAACGGGAGAACTTCGATTTAAAACAGCTTTATTATCTCCCCCCAAGGGTTATAAATTGATTAATCCTGATGATGCCAAAACCTTTATTTCCGATTTGTTGGCGGGAGAACAAGTTAAATTGCTGGGGAATGCACCCTGGTTAGAAAATAGTAAATTGCCCTTTTCTGAACAGGGAAAATTGACCATTGAAATTGTAGATAAACCAGATATAGATACTTTTGAAACTAGGGGCGATCGCTTAATTTATCAGTTAGATAGTTCACCCGAAATCACTGGTAAATTAGCCATAATTGGCACGGGACCCGGAAGCCTTGATTGGCTCTCCCCCCAAGTGCGTGAGGTCTTAGAAAATGCCAGTGATTGGGTGGGTTATAAAACTTATTTAGACCTAGTTGAATTTTTAAGAAAACCCGAAATTATCCGCCATGAATCTGATAATAGGGTAGAATTAAATAGGGCGGAGACCGCCTTAGATTTAGCTGCTCAAGGGCGTTCAGTGGTGTTAATTTCTTCGGGCGATCCAGGAATTTACGCCATGGCTTCAGCGGTATTTGAAGTATTAGAAACCAAAGCCAAACCAGAATGGGAGGCGATCGCTATCCAGGTCTGTCCAGGTATTTCCGCCATGCAAGCCGCCGCCGCCAGAGTTGGCGCACCATTAGGACACGATTTCTGCGTCATTTCACTATCAGATATTCTCAAACCCTGGGATGTCATTATCAACCGCATTGAATTAGCCGCCCAAGCCGATTTAGCCATGGCATTTTATAACCCTGTTTCTCAAAAAAGAACCTGGCAACTTGACCAAGCAAAACAGATATTATTAAAGTGGAGGTCTCCCCAAACTCCCATTATATTAGCCCGCAATTTAGGCAGAAAAGGAGAAACCGTCACCGTCAAAATACTGGAACAATTAACCATTAAAGATGCCGATATGCGAACCATAATTTTAATTGGCAATAGCCAAACTCGCATCATTAACCAAAGCCAAAACCAGCAGTGGATTTACACACCACGCCATTATCCACCTTTCCCCAAATAGCCGGTTTATTTATACCCTCGTAGTCCGACATAATTAACAGCAGAACCCCATATAGGGCGGGTTTATTTATACCCTGGTGGTTTGACATAATTAACAGCAGAACCCCAGATAGGGCGGGTTTATTTATACCCTGGTGGTTTGATTTAATTAACAGCAGAACCCGCCCCTACAATTATCCATGATTAATTATCCATTATTAATTAATCACCGGGTGGGGGCGGGTTTATTTATACCCTGGTGGTTTGATTTAATTAACAGCAGAACCCCAGATAGGGCGGGTTTATTTATACCCTGGTGGTTTGATTTAATTAACAGCAGAACCCGCCCCTACAATTATCCATGATTAATTATCCATTATTAATTAATCACCGGGTGGGGGCGGGTTTATTTATACCCTGGTGGTTTGATTTAATTAACAGCAGAACCCCAGATAGGGCGGGTTTATTTATACCCTGGTGGTTTGACATAATTAACAGCAGAACCCGCCCCTACAATTATCCATTATTAATTAATCACTGGGTGGGGGCGGGTTTATTTATACCCTCGTAGTCCGAC
>NZ_JARPLC010000008.1:0-39879 GCF_032350395.1 Limnospira sp. PMC 289.06 | reverse complement strand
TATTTATACCCTCGTAGTCCGACATAATTAACAGCAGAACCCGCCCCGACAATTATCCATTATTAATTAATCACTGGGTGGGGGCGGGTTTATTAATCCTCTGGTGGCGAGACGAGAAACTGGCAGAACCCGCCCCGACAATTATCCATTATTAATTAATCACCGGGTGGGGGCGGGTTTATTTATACCCTCGTAGTCCGACATAATTAACAGCAGAACCCGCCCCTACGTTATTCATTATGCGGAACCTGCCACCCTGGACTCTACCCATTCCACAATAGCATCAGCCAAAGTAGTCGCTAATTTCCGCTGTTCAACCGGGTTAATAATCCATTCAAACTCTTCGGGATTAATCATAAACCCTAATTCTAATAATAGCGAAGGGGTAACAGAAGGACGAGTTAGGGCGAGATTATTCCAAAACACACCATAGGAAGGTCGATCCAATTTTTCCACTAAATAATTGTGCAGAAAAACCGCTAAATTGTGGGCTTGGGGATGAAACCAAAACATCCCAACTCCCTTGGTATTGATAGCATCTCCATTATCCGGTAAAGCATTATAATGAATCGACAAAGCCAGATCCGGTTTTTGTTTATTAATCATTTCCACCCGTTCATGAGGCCATAAATCATCATCACCCTCCCGGGTCATAAACACGGTTGCACCCCGTTTAATTAATTCACTTTGCAACAAAGAAGACATTATCAAAGCGACATCTTTTTCTGGGTATCCTGTGGGTCCTCTCGCCCCTAAATCCTCATCACTACCATGTCCGGGGTCTAGTAAAATTTTCACCCCCGTTAGAGGTCTTCCCCGGCGAATAGATGCCAGAAAACTAGCATTATCTAATGCACCTAATTCTGGGGGATGTTTAAGGGATAAAACTAAAGTTGTGCCCGCATAATTAACTTCATATCCCCACTGCTGAGAAGTTCTAAAATGGAAAGTATATTGAACCGCCGCTTGAGTGTCTCCCATGGGTGAGAGAACTGGTTGCCAGTCCATCCGTTCAATTAATGGGTTATCATCAAAGCGGATAGTATCAGTTTGGGCAGTTGTATTATGCAGAGTAATTGTTAAGGTTCGATCGCCTTGTTGAATACTAATAGGAACCGGAACTTGTAAAGGAAAATAAACCTTAGTCCATTGTCCATCTCGGCGCGAACTAGCGCTACGAATCATTGAATTAGGAGGAATGGAACCAGAGAAAAGCCGCGTTTCATCAGCTTTTATCCAGCCACCATAGTCCAGACGTAAATAATCTCCATCCCTACCAGTAATGCGCGCCCGGGTTCCTTTGGGGAGGGGAGTTAGACGGGAATAAGTAGTGCTAGGTCCGGTTCTGGCGACCCCTGCATCGACAATTACTTCCGCGATTTCAAATTGAGTCGGAGACAAAATAGAGACGGTTCCGGTGGCTGTTTGGGTGACGGTTTCACCATTGAGAATAAGTTGATATCGGGGTTGACCTAAATCGATCGCCTTCCGATTATCAGCAAAATCAGTATCTGGGGAAATAGTGGCGCATCCCCCGAACTTTCCCCCTATATTTATAGGTTGGTTCGTGCCAGTCAAAACCGCCTTATTATCAGGAAGTTGCCGACTTTCACTTTGCTTAAATAGCGGGATAGTTTCCCCGGCAATATCCACGGAAACTTCGGCGTTAGGAGGTGCGATCGCACTAAAACAAAGCATTTCCCCTGGCAGTCGGGAAATGGGGCTAGAAGGGGTCAAGGATTCCGGCACAAACGCTATTCCATCCGGGATAGGTGGTTGATTAGAAATCCGGGTAATAGTGCGCCGAATTTCCTGATCACCGTGGCGCAGGATAAATTCATTTTCCCCTAATTCCAGAGGAAAACTGGGGGCGAAATGTCCCCCTTGACTGCGATCGATAACTTGACCATTGATTAATACCTCACCCTGGGGGGCGGCGGTTCCAATTAGAAAAATGCGATCGGATATAGTCCTATGTTGGTTAGGAGGATACGCTACAAATAAAGGCTGTTCTGCTAATGCTGGAGTGATCATCACTAAAGCAAAGACTATTAATCCTAATAGAATTCTTTTCATAAGTGCTAACAATTCTAATGGTCTCACTGCTATGGATTTTTTCAAAAGGCGATCGCCCTTTCCGGGGCTGATGAACCCCCCTGTTCATAGCAAATCCCTACTGCTATCCCAAATTCTAGCAGCAGGGAGTGAAGATGACCACTGTTTAGTTAATAGTTAATTCCACAGAACCCCATTCCCCATTTACGCAATCGGTCGCGCATAGAATGAAACCCCTTGACCGATGAAATTAGGTAAATCATTAGCAAATGCTGCTTGATTTGGATCAATCGTATAGAAATGACCATTAGTATCCAGATTAAACGCCCTGAATACTGGTAATGCACCAGCTACAGGAGACGAAAAAACCCGAATCGAAGTTCCCGGATCATCTGGTACCCATTCTTGCAGAGTTTGCACAAAATTAATTTCCCCGGGATTGCTGGCATAGAAAAAACCACCCTGGGAGTTTCTAAAGCGTTGCAAAACCGTATCTCCCTCTGATACAAATTCAAACCCCTCATTCACAAATCTTTGTGGATTGCTGGCTAAGGTGTTTTTTTCCATTTGATCAGCCGTGAAAATATGGGAACCCGCCTCAGAATCCCAGAATCTAGCTACACCTGTCAAAGGATCAACATCGGGATTGGTGGCGAACTCATTAGGTCCTAAAATTCCCCCATTAGCAATATCTGGGGGGTTTAAATTTCCTAAATCCACACTGACCGCTAATTGATAGTCTTGGGGTAGTTCTCCAGTCGGCGGAAATGTGCTAGTATCCGGCAGAGGATCGTAACTTGTTACCCGCACTAAATACCGGGAAACTCCATCGGCTCTCAGGGTACTCGGTGCCCCTAAACCTGTGCCAAATTCAATCTGACCTGGCGCAATAGTGGCGTTCCGGTTTCCCAAGGCGCGATCATCATTGGCGGCGATTGGACTTTGACCAGGGAAAGGAGCAGTATCATTAGGCCCAAGTTGGAAGACTTTCACAATTGGGTCATATTGCATTGTATTAAATGCGTCTACAGCGATCGAAATATTCGCATTGGGAAAGGTAGGCTGAATAATATAATCATCGTAGCGAGTCAGCAAGGCTGGATTACGCAGAGACGGACTAGCCGGATCGGTGGCGCTTAATTGTTCTCGGACAACTTGAGCATTAGTCATTTTTTACGACTCCTCATCATAAATATTGCACCGAATCATAGCCATAATACCGACACCTGTTGGGAGTTGGTAGTTTTAGGGATTCCGTAAACTATGGCTCACACCATCGTTTATACCACATTTTTTATCAGGTGAAGATTAAGTTTTTCTTAACCCACCTGACCCGCCAGTGGTTATGGTTTTCCCTGACCATTCACTCCCTTAGTCCCTGGGGGAAATGCACTTTAATACCAGGTAGTTAATCAGGGTTAATCACCAACTAATTACCATTAACTCAACCTCCGACTAAACCATCCCCATATATGCGATCGCACTGTGAGTAATGCTCAGTGATTAGACAGTTACCAAAATCTGCGATCGCACCTGTGCAATCAACTCATTTAAACCATCAGAATTTAACCGATAGCTGAGGGGATGAGCAATTAGTTGAGCCGTACTTTGAAACAACACCTCAATTTCCACTAAGCCATTTTCCTGTAGTGTGCGACCCGTTGACACCAAATCCACGATCGCCTCAGACATTCCCGTAATTGGCCCTAATTCAACCGACCCATAAAGTGGTACAATCTCCACAGGTAAATCAATGCTATCAAAATATTCACTAGCACAGTGAACAAACTTAGAAGCCACTCGGCTATGGGGAGGGAGTTGCACCGGACGGCTATAGGGGCTAGATTTTTTCACAGCTACCGACATCCGACATCCACCAAATTGGAGATCAACCACAGAAGCCACCTGAGAACGCTTTTCCCGCAGAACATCATAGCCCACGATTCCCAATTGCGCCTGACCATATTCTACATAAACAGGCACATCCTGGGCTCGTACCAGCAAAGCCTTAGCCGTTTTCGTCGGATCTTCAATCTGTAATTGGCGATTAGCCGAATCCAGAAAAGCGCTAAAATCCAGTCCAACCGCTTTGAACAAACCAATACTATCTTTCAGTAAAGCGCCTTTAGGAAGTGCAACAGTAATCATAATCACTTCGGAAATTTATTTAACCATGAGTTAGCTTAACCTTAGTCGAACAATATTGATACAATTTGACTAAATCTTTCCGTTGAAGCCTCCCCCGAAAGGACGGCTTCCTATTCCTTCCCCATGTACTGTTTTAGGGTGGACAGGGGGATAACTAGGGCGACCATGAGCCTAGTTGCTACCAGTCGCCGAGAATCACCTCACCTGTAGCTTACCAGGTGAGTACATCAACAAATTTAGCTTAATATTCATGCGGATTCTACTTGTAGATGACGAAGTGGAATTAACCAATTCCCTCAGTCGCGCCCTCAGTCGAGAAGGTTATACAGTCGATAAGGCTTATGAAGGTATACAAGCCGGGACTCTCGCCCAAAATCATCACTATGACCTATTGATTCTCGATTGGATGTTACCCCATCAATCAGGATTAGAAATTTGCGCCCAATTGCGATCGCAGCAAAACCGCACCCCCATACTATTTCTCACCGCCAAAGATACCCTAGACGACCGAGTTAAAGGACTAGACGCGGGCGCAGACGATTATTTAGTCAAACCCTTTGAACTGCGGGAACTACTAGCCAGAGTCAGGGCGCTATTGCGTCGCCCTCCTATTTTAGATTCCACAGTCACCTCTAACCGCCTACAATTCGGCGATCTGCAATTCGATTGTGAAACTCAATTAGCCTATCGTGGACAAAAAGCGATCGAATTATCAGAAAAGGAAAGCCAATTACTACAGTATCTCATGCGCCACCCCGGACAACTCCTCACCCACACCGAAATTCACCAACACCTATGGGGGGAAACAGACAAAAAACCCAGCAGCAACGTCCTAGCCGCCCAAATTCGTCTCCTGCGGCGCAAAATCGAACTACCGGGCGCTGTCCCCCTCGTCCACACAGTCTATGGAAAAGGATATCGATTTGGAGAATAGTTTTTCATCCCCGACTCTGACTACTTCTGTTCAGGATGAGATGCACCTGGTAAATTTTCACCCATCTTATTGATAGCAGCAATCATAAGATATAAACGCCCCACATCCCGCTGATTAAAATAAAAAACTAAGCGGGGTAGATGTTCCGTTTCATCCCCTAATTCCTTGGGAAGGGCTCGGCTTTTTTCTATGCGTCCCTGCGAGAGAATATCCTTAAACTCTTGATTGAGATATTCGACCTGTTCATCACTCAGTTCAGAATTTAGGCGCATCACAAATAAATCTCCCACATAGCGACTAGAGTGATACACCTGGTAAAAATCAGCGATCGCCGCCTCTGCTACAGCCAAATCATCTGTAATCGTGTAGATACTAGGATCATCCTGGGAAATAAAACCCCGGCGCAAAAGCTGTTTTCTGACAAATTCTTGCCAATCATACCAATAATCTCCCCCAGGATGGTCAATCAAAATCACCGGAGCCGGGCCAAACTTTCCCGTTTGAGCCAAAGTCAAACCCTCCCAAGTTTCGTCCAAAGTGCCAAAACCACCCGGAAACATAGCCAAAGCGTCACTTTCCCGCAGAAAAAACAATTTCCGGGTGAAAAAATACTTAAACTTAATCAGCTTAGGATCTCCCTCAATGTAGGGATTAGAAAACTGCTCAAACGGGAGTTTGATATTTAAACCAAACGATCGCTCTGCACCCGCACCCAAATTAGCCGCCTCCATAATTCCGCCGCCAGCCCCTGTTAGCACCATAAATCCCTGCTGAGTCATCGCGCGCGCTAACTCTACCGCCATATCATATTCCGGCGCTGTTGGTGAAGTTCTCGCCGAACCAAAAATGCAGATTTTGCGAATATGGCGATAAGGGTAAAAAATCTCAAATCCCTGCTCCATATCTAACACAGCAGACGAGAGAATTTTCCAATCCAAAGACTCAATATCTGATTGTGCTATACGCACCAGGCTAGAAAGCGATCGCACAATCCATTTTTCGTGCTTTAATGCCGGTAGCTCATCAATCAGTTGGTTAATCTCTCTCTTGAGAGATGCCAGCGTATCTCCATTTCCAGAAGCATTCATAAAATCAGAACAACTGACAACAATTTGCCCTATATTTTGCAGTTTTCCAGGGCCATCTATTGACAAATTACCAAATTCCGCCAATCAAACCTAAAAATCCCAGGAAAAGAGGCAGGCGGGACAACCCGCTTGCCGACTCTCCACCGTGGGCCTGTAAAGACAGGCTTTTTATTTATTGACACTCCCGCCGCCTTGACTAATGGTGCAGGTAGAATAGGGATAGTTTGCCTATAGGCGGGAAATTTCCGTAACACCTTACGCGCATTAATTAGGGGTCGAGATTAGGTTGAAGAACCTTTAATCCCGATGAAACCTGATTCTCAGCTCATCACATATAAAGCCCTTCATCCCAAGTTTCCGGTCTAGCCCATGGTTTAAAGGTACTTTTCTAATGTATTAGCAAGGGTACTTTTAGGAACCGCTCCCACCACCATATCGACCCGTTGGCCGCCTTTAAAGATCATTAATGTGGGAATACTGCGAATTCCATATTGACTCGCTACCTGGGGATTTTCATCAGTATTGAGCTTAACAACTTTAATCTGTCCATCGTACTGCTGTGCAATTTCCTCAACTACAGGGGCGACCATGCGACACGGGCCACACCAAGGAGCCCAGAAATCCACCAGCACCGGAAGTGCGCTTTCCAGTACATCCTGCTCAAAGGTGCTATCAGTAACTTCTACGGCTGTTGACATTCCTTCCAATCCTTAATCTAATCGTAAGTTATTCTACCACCAAACCAACTGGGGCAGAATTAGCAATTTTGTCCCGATGGTTCTGATACCAGGCTGTACAAAAGACTACAGCATATCGAAGTTAATCATATCAGGCGATCGCCAAAAATTTTGGCTAACCTAAACGATTACCCAATTAAGAAACCGCCCGAACCGTAGGTCCAGGCGGAGTGTGGTGTGAGGAGTGAACGGAAACATTTGTCTCCGCCACTTCTATTGTGGCACTATTTCGCCAATAATTCCAGGGGGTAGCACTAATTTTTACGATACTTAATCAGACCACCCCCGCCAACATCAGCCACCCCAGCACCCAAAGCCCAATAATTGCTACTTACCCATTCCCAATTGTTGTGCCTTTTGATAGACCTTACCCTCAGTCAACAGCGAAGGAGCAATCACCACCTCTACCTGCTGCATTTCTTTGATAGTCTTCGCTCCCAAAGTTCCCATACTCGTTTTTAGAGCCCCCAGCAGGTTGTGAGTCCCATCATCCAACTGAGCCGGACCCCGGAGAATTTGCTCCAATGTTCCCGTAGAACCCACCTGAATCCGTGTTCCCCTCGGAAGCACCGGACTAGGAGTAGCCATACCCCAGTGAAATCCCCGTCCCGGAGATTCCTCAGCACGAGCAAAAGGAGAACCAATCATCACACCATCAGCACCGCAAGCAATACACTTACAGATATCGCCCCCAGTAATTAATCCTCCATCAGCAATCACAGAAACATAACGGCCAGTTTCCTGATAAAACTGATCACGAGCCGCAGCACAATCAGCCACCGCCGTCGCTTGGGGAACTCCTACCCCTAACACACCACGAGAAGTACAAGCCGCACCCGGTCCAATACCCACCAATATTCCCACCGCTCCCGCTTTCATTAGGTTGAGCGCCACCTCATAAGTGACACAGTTCCCTAAAACCACCGGGATGGGCATATTTTTACAAAACTCAGCCAAATCTAACGGAGTCACCGATTCTGGGGACAGAAAAGCCGTTGAAACCACCGTAGCTTGCACAAAAAATAAGTCTGCTCCCGCCTTCGCAACAGCATCACCATATTTACTGGCTCCCGCTGGAGTAGCGCTAACCGCTGCTATACCGCCCTGAGCCTTAATTTCTGCAATCCGTTTTTTAATCAGTTCTGGCTTAATCGGTTCAGCATAGAGTTCTTGCATCAATGTCACAAACTCCGTTTTTCCCACCGACACAATCCGATCTAAAATCGGGTTGGGATCTTCATAACGGGTCTGGATGCCCTCTAAGTTCAGAACCCCCAACGCACCGATTTGGCTCAGTTTCGCCGCCATATTCACGTCTACCACGCTATCCATCGCACTGGCAATAATCGGAATTTCTCGGTTAATATTGCCAATTGTCCAACTGGTATCCGCTAAACTTGGATCAAGGGTTCGAGGGCCAGGAACTAGGGCAATTTCATCAATTCCGTATGCTCGACGAGCCTTTTTGCCACGCCCAATTACAATATCCACTTCTTTACAGGTTCCTAACACTATTTAGTTAGCCTATCAAATTATCAAAATTGGTGGTGCATATCAACTCGATATCTTACCCACACCCCCGACCCCCGCCCTTAGTGCCCCCGCCTAGAACCCATCTTCACTCTTAACAGATTAATTTTGGGTTAAGTTTTGCATTTAGTGTTGAATATTTTGGGATCTATCGCTAGGCTAATTATAAGTCAATCTTTTCTCTTGATAAGTTATCCCTATGAGTACCACCCGCACTGACCGCAACCGCAGCACTATCCCTAATTCCAACCATGATCAAAATTTTGACTTTGACCAGTGGGTGAAAGCTGTCAAACCTCAGCTTATGGCTGCATTGCGTGCTAATAACCCTATTAGTGAGCTGCACACAAATGGTAGATATCACCAAAAAAGATAGCGATTGATAACAGGGTATTTTTATTAAAATTTATTCTGTTTATATGTCAAGACAAACTGACTCCCCAAACTACAACTTCTCAGTTGAAAATGGGGAGTTATACCTATGTTGAAGTTATGGAAATGCCGAAAATCTATTGGTAAACTATTTAAAGCCGATTAACTTACCCTAAGTCTTTATTGGTGGGTATTGTGTAGCCTAGGCTACAGAAAAATTTGCGATATGCACTTACGGCATTAAGATAATGTATAAAAAGCATAATTTCTGGAAAGTCCAACTGATTACTCGATTCTGCACCTGTTCCCTGGGACTGTTTTTGGTGTGTCCCCTACCATCAGCTTGGACTCAACCCTCCCAGGCTTTAGCGGAGTTTTCCCAAGCGGCCTCTATCAGGTCATCCGATCGCCAAAATATTTTAGAATCTCTGAAAACGGCTAACATCATCTATTTGGGGGAAACCCACGACAACACCCTGGACCATCAAGCCCAATTCGAGATTTTGCAAATATTGCATCAGCAAAATCCCCAAATAGCGATCGCCATGGAAATGTTCCAGCGTCCCTATCAGTCAGTCATAGATCAATATTTAGCCGGGGAGATTTCAGAAACCCAACTGGTCCGCGACACGGAATATCTGCAACGTTGGGGTTTTCCCTGGAAATATTACGCCCCCATTCTTCGATTTGCGCGGGACAATCAACTTCCAGTTTTAGCCATCAACACCCCCACCGAAGTGACCCGACAAGTGGCGGCGGCGGGTTTAGCCAGCCTACAAACCGAACATAAACGCTACATTCCCCCCATCGACGAAATCAAGACCGATAATGAAGACTATCGGCAAATGCTCTACAACATCTATAGACAACACCAACATCAAGGTAGTGAAGGCGGGTTCGATCGCTTTGTGGAAGCCCAAGTCCTTTGGGATGAAACCATGGCTGATGCGATCGCCAATTTTGTCCAAGCTAACCCCGACTTTACCGTGGTAGTGATTGTCGGAAAAGGTCATGTAGTCTACAACCATGGCATCCCCTCCCGCGTCGAGAGACGATTAGCCGACTCCACTATAGTTCAGCGATCGGTTTTATTCCAATCTCCCGACCAAGACAGTCTACCGGCAAATATAGCTGATTTCATCTGGCAACACTGAACCACAACGTTAAGCGGGTGCAAGATATGCCAAGCCATAGACTAAGCCACTTACTGCACCCGCCCGCCCCCTCGATTATTGAGAAATTCTTACCAAAATTATTGACATTGTACCCAATTATTGATATAATACCAACTTGGTCGCAGCATAGGAAAGATAGCTGTTTTCTAGTAAAGATGAAAGCGGTTGGCGATTGTTTTTGTATGGCTGTGTGATGTGATGCCAAGCCTACCCGTGCCGTATAAATCATCAATGCTGAGTCCTATTAACCCCGCAAACATTTCCTCGAGGAATTAGGGAAAATCTCGATGCTGAAACCACCCCGTCCCCCGGCCCACCTAGGTCAGGGATTCGCTTTTCCACTGTTAGTAAATCAGCAAGGTAATTGGGCTTTGAGCGCAGGCGATCGCAACGTCCGAGAGTCCATCGTGCTAATTTTAATGACCGATCTTGGGGAGCGAGTCAACCGGCCAGACTTCGGTTGTCGGTTGTGGGAACTCAGCTTTGCACCAATCAACTCCGAAACCCTGATGTTAATGCGAATCTTCGTCCAAGAAGCCTTAGAACAGTGGGAACCGCGCATAATGCTGATAGACGTAGAAGCCATTCCCGACCCCGATGGTGGGAGAGTAGATTTAGTGATCAACTATAGTCTCAAACCCAGCCACGATCAAAGGAGCCTCGTCTATCCCTTTTACCTGCAAAAACAGCCGGAATAAGCTGCCATGGTATTCGACTTTTTACCCAACCTTCCCAAAGCCAACCTAGACGATCGCACCTATGACGATCTGCTGCAAGAATGCTTGTTAAGAATCCCTCGCTATTGTCCCGAGTGGAATAACTACAACCCCAGCGATCCAGGAATCACCTTGCTGGAACTGTTTGCATGGCTGATGGACCAGATGCTGAGTCGCTTCAACCAGCTTCCCAGGCGAAACTACGTCCTATTTTTAGAACTGCTAGGAATTCGCCTACAGCCCCCCAACCCAGCCCAAACCGAAATCACCTTTTATCTAGTATCAGACCTTCCCCAAGCCTATACCATCCCCGAAGGCATCGAAATAGCCACCGAAAGGCTGCCCGATGCCGAAGCCATAGTATTTAGCACCGATCGCCCCTTAGTTATTGGCAGACCCCTGATCGGGCACATTCTGCACGGTCAAACCCCAGATATCACCCCACAAATGTTGCGTGATCGGTTAACCAACTGGTGGACGATGGCAGAAGACGGAACCTGGTCAGGGCCAGAACTCTCGTTATTCAGCGATCGCCCCGAATCAGGGCAATGTTTTTACCTAGTCTTTACCCCTGACAGTCCCATTGAAGGAAACGTTATCGCCCTCACCGTCAAAGGCCAAGCCGCCACCCCCACAGGCATTAACCCCGACCATCCCCCCCGTCGCTGGGAAGCCTGGAACGGAAGGTACTGGCAATCAGTCCTGCTGGCAGAAGCAGACGACGAAAGCCAAGGTTTCAGTTTTCGAGATGCAGTCAAACAGGGTCGAGACCCCCAAGGCGGATCGGATATTATTTTGCATTTACCCGTAGAATTTCCCGTCGCCCAGTTCACCGCCTATCAAGGTCGCTGGCTGCGCTGCGTCTACACAGAACCCACCCTCGACCAATCCCCCTATAGTGCCTCCCCCCGCATTGTCGGCATCAATTCCCGCGCCATAGGAGGAAGCACCGTAGCCCGCCAGTGTCAAGTAATCAACGACGAATTATTAGGAGTGACGGACGGCACTCCTGGCCAAGCATTCCAACTGCAACGCCCCCCCGTGCTGACTCGCATGGCCGGAGAATACCTAACTGTTACCCCGATCGGAGAATTACCTCAAATTTGGGAAGAAGTCCCCGACTTTTCCAATTCCCAACCCGACCATCGCCACTATGTGCTGGACTCCGTAACTGGAATAGTACAATTTGGACCCCAGGTGAGCGAACCGACTCAACTGGTGCGAGAAACCGACTACTCCCCCAGATGGCAAAGCACCGCCAGACAAAACACCATTTTAAGCGCCGACCATCAAAAGCGACAGTATGGTGCTATACCTCCAGCCGGAGCCAGTTTGCGGATGGTTCGTTATCGTACCGGAGGAGGAGTCCAAGGCAACGTCAAACCGGGAACCATCTCGGTGATGAAAACTGCTGTGCCCTACGTTGGGGCGGTGGTCAATCATGTTCCCGCTAGGGGCGGTTCTGATGCTGAATCCTTAGAGATGGCCGCCATTCGCGTCCCCCAAATGCTGCGAACCCGCGATCGCGCTGTCACCCCCCAAGACTTTGAAACCCTAGCTATAGTAGCAGGACAAGGAGCGATCGCCCGTTGTCGCTGTCTCAGGGCAAGTCCTGGGAATCAGGGAGTCGTGGAACTTCTGTTGATACCCCGCACCAGTTTGATACCCTTAGAGCAAGGAGTCGGCATTTCACCAGAAGAATTAGCCATCAGTTCCGAACTCAATCGCCAGGTTCTCAGTTATCTTGATGAACGTCGCCTGCTGGGGATACAAGTAAAATGTCGTGAACCAGAGTATGTAGGAGTCGTCGTCGCCTCCGAAATTACTACCCCGCCGCAATACCACAATCCCCAAGCTCGGCTAGAGATCCAATCGCAATTACAAATAGCTTTGTATAGGTTCCTTAACCCGATCATTGGCGGCCATCAATCCGAAGGTTGGCCATTCGGTCAGCCCCTGTATACAGCCGATATCATCGCCCTACTACAGCAATTTCCTACTGTGATGAGCTTGGGGGCTGTGCAACTGTTTCCTATCCGCCGCCAGGGCGGGCGGTGGGTGCGGGGACAACCTATAGCCATGATTGATCCTGGTCCTAATGGCACTATCTGTTCCTGGTCTGATGCCGGAGGCGATCGCCATTTGATCAACATTATCGGCGGTGGAGGTTCCGGGGGGTCATAAAACCCCCTCTACTTCCGCTACCCTCTGATCAGCCTTTAGCCCTGGAAGAGGGGCGACAGAGACCAGATACATTGAGCCAAGAATCCCCGTCCGGGCAGTCCCCCTCCATCAGTAGACAACCCTTTCACCATGACCCAGGTTCCTGACCAAAAATCTGTCCTCTTAGATATCGTCTCGATCGACATTCCCGAGACAGCACCAGCTCAGTTGCCTGAATTATCAGGTACTTTCTCCCAACCCGAACCAGACCGAGCCCCCGTAAAACTAATTCCAGGGGAAAACAGCTCCCTCGTCATTGACCTGGAAAACCTAGACACCCGCCCCTTGCACCTCACCTGTGAACTGACCGGGAATTTTCCCCACCACTGGTGTCAGACTCACATACCCGTTGTGTCCACCCTTGGCGAACTCCCAGGCCAACCAGTCATCCCCTACGCTCCAGAATTATTTGTTACCCTCTTACCCGGAGAACGGCGCTCTGTCGTTCTTTGTTTTCAAGTCCATCGGGATTTTTTCGAGGCAGAAGAAGCTGTTTTCAGGGATACCGAGGGACTGCAACTCAACTATTCCGGCCGCTTTAATGTCTATGGCAGTTATCTCAATAACCAGTCCGATAATAGGCCTCTACTGGAATTTGTCGAGTTTGACCTATTTCTGCGACCGCGATCGCCATATATCAAACTACTACCGCAAATTTATCAAGAAATCGATTTTGTCGGCCGATTCCTGAAAATTATTGAAACCACTCTCGAGCCAGATCTGCAAATATTCGGCAATCTCTGGGCCTACTTAGATCCCCTCACCGCCCCCGAAAATATGTTGCCATTTTTAGCCCACTGGGTTGGCTGGCAAAACATCCCCACTCTCAGTCTCCAACAGCAACGCCGTTTAATTCGCAACGCCTTAGAGATTTATCGCGCTTCTGGAACTAGGCGGGGGCTGCGGTTTTACCTACACCTGGTAACTGGTTTACCTCTTGATGAAGATTTGCCGGAAGTGTCCAAACACATTTCAATTATAGAAAACTTTACCCAAGGGGCGGTCATGGGCAGCTCCTATCTGGGTATAGATACCATTTTAGGCGGTGGCAAACCTTTTCACTTTCAGGTACGCCTGCTGTGCGATCCTGATACTATTGATGAGAAATTGGTTCGCACTGTTATTGAAGCACAGACACCAGCCTTCTGTACTTATGACTTAAAAATAGATTCGGACAATCATATATGATCATCACTGATGGCAATTCCTCTGATTACCCACCGCCAGAAATTCATCCCCTCCAACGTTTGATAGTTGATGATGGATTGCTGTTAAATGCCCAGCGTTGGCGACAATCCCACGAATACCACCGATCGCGACAAAATCTCTATTATCAATCTCTTTACCAACCGGGAATAGTGAGGGGGTTAGGGGTGTGTGTAATCGATGCCCCAGAGAGTATATCTGCCCAATATCGGGATAATCGCTGGGTGCAAATTCAGCCCGGAATTGCGATCGATTTGACCGGAAATCCGATTATTGTCGATCGCCCTATCGATTTTCGGATTGCCAAATTGGTGCAGACAGAACCCAGCACTATTTATTTAGTTCTGCGCTATGTTGATCCAGAAACTCTCTACCGTCAAAGCGATCAAGTATTGGTAGCTGAAAGTTTTAGGATCGACGAAAAAAATACCCCACCCTCACCCCAGGAAATCGAACTGTGTCGGATCACTATTTCTCCTGATTGCATCGAAATTAGACCCGCCACGAATGTTTTTTATCCTGATGTTAACGAGTTGGATTTACGATACCGGGGACGAGTCCGACCGCGCTCGGCTAAAACTCTGCGAGTGGGGATGGTTTTACAGGGGAATGCTGAAGATGTTTATTTAGGGCAGAATCTCGATTATCTATTGCGATCGCTTGCGGTTTTAGCACCGGTCACGATGGATGCTGAACCAGTCGAAGAAATTACCTTAACTTCCCAGGATGCTCAACATCGGCGAGACTATCACTTGCTATATATGAGATATTCTCAGATACTGTCTTGGGGAGAAACAGAATATAATGCTCTCAAATATTACAGCGATCGCGGCACTGTACTTTTCATTGAAGCCTCATCAGAACAGGTCAATATTGCTGATATTAATTCAGCGATCGGCGAACTTAAACAGGCTCTCAATGATATTCAATTTTCCCAAATTTCCGAATTTAAAAGGGAATTGTCCTCAGAGTTAACTATCTGTGAATCCGAACTTAAAAACCGCCTACAATCCGCCTTAGAACCTCTCGAAAATATAGCCCATCAATATCTGGGGATTCAGCTATCGAATATTGAGCCAATATCCGCCCAAGACCCGATTAAAATTCATCCCTTTTTATTTGATGAATTACCAATTATTAATCGAGAGCAAACCCGACTGATAAATTGGGGCAAAATTATTATATCCATAGGCTATCTATCCTCTGGTTGGGGGTTAAATAATCATCAGGAATTATCCAGAGATTCCATCCGCAGCGCCCAAGAATTAGGGATTAATATTCTGAATTTTGCCCACCATCATTATCAATTGTCCAGTAGTCAAATGCCGGGCAAAATTTCGCCGTAATTTTTACCACCAGACCAGGAAAAGCCATGAAACCATCTATTTCTATCCGATATTTCATTCCCCTATTAGTCGTGGTTCCCTTAGCTTTGGCTACCATAACTACAGCAATATTAGCTTTTTATAGTGGCAGTCAAGCCGTCAAGAGTCTGATTGACGAATTGAGCCAAAAATCGATAAATTCCATTGAAAAACACATAGACACCTACCTACAAGCTCCCATGGTGGTAAATCAACTCAACCTGATCACCATTGAAAATGATTTAATCGACCTCAATGATGTGCCACTATTGACCCGTTATTTTCAGAATCAGGTAGCGGCGATCGATGGGTTATATTACATTTATCTTGGTACTGAAAGGGGGGATTTTATCGGTGTTCAACAGCAGCCAGATGGAACCCAAGTATTAGTTATTGGAAATGCCGCAGAAGCTGAAGGTCGAAGTGTTTATCAGCTTGATTCGGCGGGAGTTCGTGCCGGCAAAATCAGAAACTTAGAAGCTCAGTATGATGTCAGACAACGACCCTGGTACAAAAGAGCTATAGAAATCGGTGAAATCGGTTGGAGTCCCATTTATATTTTTGGCTCCACATTAGAACTCGGAATGACCTCCGCAATTCCAGTTAAAAGTCGTGGAGGTGATACTATCGGAGTTGTGGGTATTGACCTGGGATTGAAAGACCTCAGCAATTTTTTGAGAAGTTTGGAAATCAGCCCCAAGGGTATCGCATTTATTATTGATCGCGCTGGCAATTTAGTAGCCAGTTCCACCGACGAACAACCCTTTTTGGATGAAAATGGCGAGAAACGACGATTACCCGCCCTCGAAAGTCAAGAACCTGTGATCCGCTCTACAGTCCAAAAGTTACTCGATACTGAGTTAAGCCTTAACCAAATTCAACAACCGATTTCCTCTAGCTTTCGATTGAATCGTGAACAGCAATTGCTACAGGTGACTCCCATGGAAAGTACGGGTTTGGATTGGCTAATTGTTGTGGTCATTCCTGAATCTGATTTTATGGAACTGATTTATAACAACCTTCGGTTTACGATGATTATTGGCTTGGGTGTGACGGTGGTAGCGATTACACTGGGGGGGATCGCGTCTTGGTGGATTATCCAACCCATCGATAATTTACACGCAGGAGCGAAAGCTATCAAAGCTAATTCTTTCTCGCCAGAAATGCTTGAATCTACTATTTCGCGCTCTGATGAAATGGGAGAATTGGGTCAAGCCTTTGTGGAAATGGCAGCAATTGTCCAGACTCGTGAGAAAAATATGAGTGAGGAATTGGTGGAATTGCATCGCCAGCAAGAACAATGGCGGCGCGCGAGCCATAAAAACCAAGACCCGACTGTGCTATTTCAGGAATTGATGGAGCGAGCCAGACAGGCTAGAAAAAGTGGTTAATAAGAGTCCTGCTCTCTCGATGACAGTGTAGTTGCACTGTGCATTTTTCCAAAGATCGCGCTTCCCAATTATCGGAAACATGAAAACAGATATTTCTACTAAGGATTTAACTCTATACCCGGACGGAAAAGACACTACATTTGATGTGGTGGTTATCAATGATAGCGATCGCATGAGTAGCTTTCAACTAGAGATATCCGCTGCTGGGGTGGAGTCAGATCGTGAATGGCTTTGGTACACAGTTACACCGCAAAGTGCGAATAAACCACCGGGGGACAAAACTGAGTTTCATGTGAAAGTGCTGCGATCGCCTATTCCTGGATTTGTGGGGTTAGTCAATCTCACCGTTAAAGTATTTTCCCTGGAATTAATGACCGAAGAACGTCACATTCTCAGGCTCAATATCATCGAGTCTGTTAGTGAGTGTCCGTTTCGAGTCGAACTCCCTACCAAACCCATTCAGACTCTCCCCAATAGTCAAGTGGAAATTGCCTTTAGTATCCACAATAATAGTCAAAAGGCGATCGCTGTTACCTTATCCGTACATAGTAGCAAGCGAGAATGGTTCCTGTTTGATAATCAAACTACTTTTAACCTTCCGCCACAGCAGAGTCAAAATTACTCCTTTACCTGCAAAGTTCCCGAAATGCACGCTGCTGTTGCTGGGGTCTATCCCTTTACGGTGATCGGACAGTATCGCAACCAGAATTCACCGCCAACTAGAGGCCACATAGAAGTTTTACCCACCGGAAACGTAGATTTTGATGCCTTTCCCAAACGGCAATTAGTCCCCGCTCGTCGGCCTTGGCTGCCCCAATGGGGCATAGAACCGCCTGTTTACCAATTAGAATTCACCAACAATTCTAATTATTCTCAGGGACGAACTGCCGAAATTCTGGAAATCACAACCCCCACGTTCAATAACTACCCTAAAGTCGGGGGGGATATTGAACCTAGAGACGGAGAAAATGAGTTTTCCATTTATCCCGAACAGGTAAATTTGGCTCCGGGAGAAACCCAAACTCTGGAACTTATCGCCTACAGCAAACGGCCTTGGTTGGGTATCGGTAAAACACAGACCATTACAGTTAAGGAGGCTGTGGTATCTCCCCTAACTCCCGCTTCTAGCGCTTTAGGTGGTTTGTCGAAGGAAATCACAATTTCCCCAATTGCTGACGACCTCCCACTAACTGATGAACATACAGCCCACAGTGAACAGAAGGGTCTGCAAATTCTGGAGTTGAGACTATTACCGATTATTCCCCGGTGGTTACAGGTGGCGATCGCACTACTGATTTTAGGTGGTATTTGGTGGTTTTTGTATGCCGCTTTCCGACTTAACTATCATGCTGCTTCCGTCAATGTGGTTAGGTTTAACGGTTTGGGGGATATGGCGATTAGCACCTCCAATGACCAGACTCTGCGGGGGTGGCGAGTTCGGGAAAATAGACTGCAACCCATGGGTTTGTTGGGGAATTTGGGGAAGGCGGGGCGCACAGGTTTGTATCGCCCGGTTGATAATAATCAGGTGGCTGTGGGGTTGGAAAATGGGGAAATTCAGATTTGGGATTTGCTCAACTTGGCTGACAGCCCCCGGCGCTCCCTTTCTTATCGCCGGGATGATCGGGTCATGGCTTTGGCTTATAGTCAAAATTCCCAGTATTTATTCAGTGGCCACGGCAGCGGTTTAATACTGCAATGGTATCTGGGACCTACGTTAAATCTCACTAATGTTGAGGAACCTCAGTTAATTCAGGAATTTGATTTCGCTATTTATGATATAGCCCCCGTTGGGGCGCGACAGGAAACTCTGGCGATCGCTGGTCGCTATAACCAATTGGTGCTTTGGGATACCACGGGCGGTAATCAAGGCTTGCGAACAGTTCCCTACCCAGCGGGGGGACAAGATGAATACATCACCTCTCTGGCTACAGCAGCAGATAAGCCTTTTTTGCTGGCTACAGCAGACGATCGCGGTTCCATCAGTGTCTGGAATCTCCGCGAATGCTTAACCAACCAGTCCGCCACTTGTCAAATTATAGATCAGTGGCAAGCTCACCAAGGCCAGCCCATCCGTTCTCTAGCTTTGACCGCTAATGGCTGCTATTTAGCCAGTACCGGAGATGATGGAGAGGTGATGCTGTGGCTATTGAATAGCACAGGAGAGCGATCTACCCAAAATATGGGGGGTGAGGCGATCGCGCGATCGCCCTCCCCCAAAAGCAGTTTAGATATCATTGCCATTGACTCCTACCTCCGCATTATCACAGGAGGTAGAGATCACCAAGTGCGCCTTCACCGCATCCAACAACCTCCCACTCCCTGTAATTAGCAAAGGTAGAACAACTATTAATTATCCATTATCCATTAACTCATGAGCAGTACAGAAATTGTATATGACGGCCAACAACAACCTAACAAAATCGTCGAGGGGGTTCCCGAACCAGACCTACAGACTTGGGGAAAATCTCTAACCCTAATTGCCAACCCGTCCGGGGATTTTGCTATTACTGCTGGGGAAACCTTCGAGTTGCATATTACCCTAGTTAACCAGGGTCATTTGGGTGCGATTATTGACGTTTATATTGATGAAACCTCTACATCAGTATGGGAATGGTGTGCCATTCCTCACCAACGATTAGCCCTAAGTCCTCAGCAGAGTGCCGAAGTAGTCTTTGAATGTCCTGTGCCCCCCCAGGCGACTCCAGGAATTTACAATTACTTCCTAGTTGTAGATGCACCATTACACTACCCGGAAGATACCCCCATCCACCACAATGCTAATCTTCAGGTACTCCCACAAGTAGCGTCGGCGGTGCGACTTGATGATCCTACTTTTAGCCTGATACCCGCTACAACTTCCGTTGAACCAGCGATCGCCATAGCAGGACAGCCGTTAACCCTCCGTTTAATAGTCAATAACCGCGATCGCCGAGTGGATCGGTTTCGGTTGCACTGTACCGATGTCCCCCCCGAATGGGTAGAGATCCAATACCCAGAAGGCTTGAATGATTTGGGTTTAGTCGTCGCCACTGATAGTTTAGCCCTCAATCCCGGGGCGCGAGGAGAGATTCAGTTAAAGTTAAACCTACCGCCAGACATTGAGGCGGGGCGATATGCCACCACCATTACACTCAACTCCGAAAATCATCCTGATTTGACTCTGTTGGATATCCTCCACTTTCATATTAAGCCTAACTATGATTTGCGGTGGGATCTACAGACCGTGGTGGGTCGCATTCGCACCGGAAGCGGACAGTTTCAACTGCCAATCCAGAATCGAGGTAATACAGATCGCCAACTGCAGTTTAACCCCCGCGAAGAAGGAGAAGTAGCAAATTGTCTGTATACTCTGATACCAGATGAGTTTCGGCTACCCCCAGAGGGGACTGTGGAAATGTCTGTCGAGGTCATCCCAAAACATTGGTGGTACAGACCTTGGTGGGGTCAGGGACGGGTGTTTGAGTTTTATTTGGAACCCCAAGATTTGCACCGCTTGCCCCTCCCTCAAGAGCGTATCAATGGCACTCTAATTTGGGAGGCTCGCCCCTGGTGGCAGTTGTTGTTAGCCATTTTGCTGGGACTAGGAGCGATCGCCGCCTTGATTTTCGCGATCTGGTCTGTATTTTTTAAGCCTCCCACCCCCCCCAGGATTTTAGAGTTTAGATCCGAGTCCCTCAGCTACGCCGCCGCTAATGACGATTTTATTTATTTGGGTTGGGTAATTGGACCGCCCACTCGCCAAATCCGTGCCCTGCAAATTGTTGGCAAATCTCCTGATGGTAGCATTTCCAGTGCTGCTGTTACCTATGATTTTAGTCGGGGTATTCCCGATGAGTTGGCTTCTGTGTGTACCCTCAGACAACTATTGCGATGCTACAATGTTCGCACTGATGCTCGTCGTCCTGGGGAGTATATTTTTGAGTTAAGGTTGCTTCCTAAAAACGATATTGACCAGATTCAAGTAGCAAAAACCAGTTTAATTAGGATTGCACCTCTACCTATTCCCCAAATTACCAGTTTTGATGTCAGATTAATCGATAGCAGCACCACAAGACCATCGCAGCGCCCGGAATTGACCACAGACAGGGTTGATAATGCGATCGCACTCAATAACACCTTTCCTAATAGTGATTCTTTCTTTGCTCCCCAACCTCAGAGAATCGCACAATTTAGTTTTCAGATTCTCCATGGCGATCAAGTCCAAACCTTAAAATTAATCGGTCGCTCTCCCGATGGCCAGGTTAATTTTGAGCAGAAAACCTATACTGTCAATCCTGACCAATTCTCCGAAGATTTACTCGGTCTCTGTGAGGTTGACTTGGATGGGATTTTGACCTGTCAGGGGTTGCTTCACACAATGGAAAAACCTGATACTTATATTTTTGAATTACAAGTCATTTCCCGTCAATCTCTGGGGGAAGTCACCGACAGTCGCCCTGCTGATCCCATTGTCTGGGAACCTCCACCACCCCCACGGATAACCACTTTTGCTTCCCCGTCTTCTACTTATCGTAGTGGTGAACAGCAACAAATTGAGTTTCAGTGGGTGATTGATAATGCCGCCCAACTTCAACAGTTGGAGTTGCGGAGTTTATCCCCCGACGGATTGGTTAATTTCCCCAAGATCACATATCGCTTTGATGGACAAATTCCCCAAACCTTACAAGATAAATGCCAAGTTACCGGGGAACAATTGGTTTGCAATAATCTGGCTATTCCACTACCAGACCCAGGACGCTATAATTTTGAGTTGACAGCTATTCAGCGTTCCGAACTTCCCGAAACCGAGCCATCTCGACAAATTCATGCGATCGCTATTCAACCACCACTAGCCCCAGAAATTACTAATTTTCAAGCCGCACAATCTAACTATCAGGCTGGGAAAGATACTCCTATTCGTCTAAATTGGAGCCTCCAAAATCCTCAAGATTTGCTGGCTATTCGGATGGTTGGGCGCTCCCCCGAAAGAATAATTACAGTCCCCGAAATTATCTATCCTTTTAATGGTAGCATCCCCCAAGCACTTCAGAATAACTGCCAATTAACTGCTGAACAGCTTACCTGTATTAACGTCCCGACTTCCGCCCAACAACCTGGAGATTATATCTTTGAGTTAATACCTGTTCATCGGGGGAATTTGGCAGCCATGGCTACATCTATGGAAAGCGATCGCATTCGTATCCGACCACGCCCGGTTCCCCCTCCTCAAATCAATGGTTTTCAGATTAATGGGGAGGATGCTCCCTTAAAATACGTCGTTATTATAGACCCTCAAACTTCTCCATCACCTTTAAATTTATCATGGGAAGTTAGTGGTGCTGGTATCATACAAACCGAGTTACTCCCCGTTCCTGGCGTGGTTCCTAACCGTGGAAACTTGACCTATCCCATTGCACCTCAGTCAGGACAGGATACCCTGACTCTCAGAGCCACTAATACTGACGGTAAACAGGTTCAACGTTCCATTTTGATTGAAAGGGTGCTTCTTCCTCAACCAGAACCTGCACCTCCTCCCAGACCTGATTCAGATAGCCCATCAGACAGCCCATCAGATAGCCCACAAGATACACAATTCACACCCTTTTCTCCTGACATAGAATCCAATCCTTGGGCTCCGATTGATAACCCACCGCAATTTAATTAAATGTCCCGTCCTAATTATCCCTAAGTTCAATGAACAGTCAACAAATCTTTCAACAACAAGCTATTCCCGGAATTATTGGCGGATTAGGTCCTTTAGCACATATTGAATTTGAACGGCTATTACTGGCTTTTAATTCCAGTCGCGGTGCTTGTGGCGATCGCCAACACCCGATTTGGTTTTTAATTAATGCTACAGACCTTCCCGACCGCACCCAAAGTTTACTAGGAAATCAGCCAAGTTGTGCCCCTGGTTTAGTCAAATATGGTCAAATATTAGAAGTGGCTGGGGCCGATTTTTTGGTCATTACCTGTAACACTTCTCACGGATTTTATGATCTAGTCCAGTCTCAGTTAAATATTCCCTGGATTCATATTATGCAGGAGACAGTTAGATTTATTAAACTGCATTATCCTGAACTTAATCGCGTGGGGATTTTAGCCACTAATGGAACTTTACAAGCCCATCTATATCAGGATAGTTTAACGGCGGCGGGATTAACAGCGATCGCCCCGATTTTAAACTCCGAATTACAGCAAGATATCATGAATGCTATTTACCATCCAATTTGGGGGATTAAAGCCACAGGAGTTCAAATTTTGCCCCCCCCTATTAACATCTTAAAAACCGCTGTAAAGTGGCTGGAAAACCAAGGGGCAGATTTATTAATTGCTGGATGTACAGAGATTTCTGTAGTGTTAAAACTACTGGATACCAGCTCATTAATAGCAATAGACCCCTTGGAAATTCTGGCAAATTTGACATTAGATTTAGCATTTGGCTATGAGAATATCCCCGAAATATCAAGCCCCCTTAAATAGTTATCGATTATCCGATAGTAGTATCTTTAGAAAGCGCTAAGGTTGTGGTTGTCTCAGTTGGTAGGGGGTGAGTATCGGCGATCGCTGCTGTCGCTGCAATTCCGGTATGCACAATAGTTAAAGTTCGGAAAGGGTCAATAATAGGGTCGATCGCAATTAATAATACCAGTATAGCTTCTAGGGGTAATCCCAAAGGTTTTAAAATTATATCCAACAGGGTCAGCGTTAAAATTCCCGTCGCCCCCGCCGTTGCCATTCCTGCTAAAATAGAAGCGATAATGATAATTACAAAACTCGACAGGTTAAAGTCATAGTTATAGAGTTGCGCCACAAACACCGAAGTTGTCGCAAAATAAGCCACCGGACCAAATCGACACACCGTTATCGCTAGGGGAATGACTAAATTAACTGTCTGTTTATCAAAGTTTAAGTGTTCATCTAAAGCTGAAATAGCAGAAGGTAAACAGGTAAAACTACTGCGAGTAGCTAAAGCTAAAATTGTGGGTTCTTTTAAGACCATCAAAACCCGACCAAAGCCATAGCCAGACTTCTGCCAAATTACCAGGGTACTGATAATGTATATAATCAGAAAAGCTACAATGGCAATAATCACAAAATTTTGCATAGCTACCAAAATCCCAAAACCTGTAGTTGCCATTTGGGAAGCTAACAGGAAACACAAACCAAACGGTAAGAATAAAATCATCCAATCAATCAATTTTTTCGAGGTATTAAATATGGTTTCCAAAAGATTAAATACGTCCTCCTTGGCGGGTTCTTTGGAATATCCCATAGCGATACCAAACACAATGGAAAAAAATAGTATTTCCAGAGAATTACCCTGGCTGAGAGAGGCAAAAATATTCTCAGGTACTAAGCTAAACAAAAAAGATATTAACAGTGATTTTTCTGTAGTCTCCGGCATTGGACCAGTCAAAGATACCTCAAAATCTAACTCTGAAGTATTCACAACTACCCCCAAAGCTGCGAGGGTAGAATCTTCTAAATTACCCCCAGGATTAGTTAAAAATGCCACGGTTGCACCAATGATACTAACCCCTAATAAACTGAGGGAAAATACTATTAAAATCCGTTTGACATATTTATTGGCTTCATGACTAGAAATTAGCTTACCTACACTCATTGTTATGGCTGAAAATAACAACGGTAAAACGCACATTTTGAGGAGGATTAAATATAGGTCTCCAAAGGGGGTTAACAGTAGGGCAATATCTTGATGAACAATGCCAATATATACACCCAGAAGGATAGCCGGAACAATCGACCAGGGATTTTTTAGGCTTTTAACTAACTGCTTAAAGACGCTGTAAAAATTCATATTTTATCAGTGGGTATTTTGGTTAATTTTGTGAGGTGAGTTGACGAGAATTAGATGGGGAAACCAACAAATCCGAATAATCTTCTAATAACTGACTAACTGTATATTTTTTGTCGTTCATTGTTAGATACAAATTCACAAACTGTAACAGGTGATTACTAGACCACGGTAAAGCGATCGCGATCGGATCTTGGGTATCTGTTAACGCGACCGTTTGAAAATTTAAAGCCACATTGGGGTAATTAATCAGAATCTTTTTAACTTCCAACTCATCCCGATATGCTGCTAGTATATCTCCCCTCATTGCACCTCTAATTAAATCCTCCCAATTGGAATATCTGATAATCGTAGCTTTGGGAAATTTTGCCCTAGCAAATATCTCATAAGAAGAGGCATTAATTACACCTATCTTCCCCTGAAAATCTCTCAAAAAATCTACCAAATCTTTATTTCTTGTGGCTTGAGTTAATTGCAAGCGATTTAACAAAAGACCATGGCGCATGGTTAAATATGGATGAGAAAATGAAATAATTTTTGCCCTTTCTAAGGTTTGACTTAGTTTGGAAATCGCCATATCCGCATCACCTTTATAAACCCTATTCACCACTTCATTAAAGGTTTTTGCACTGCGATCGAACCTAACTTGTACTCCTAGACTTTTGGCAATTTTTCTCCCTATTTCAACATCTAATCCGATTAATTCACCGTCTACATTTTCCGCAAAAAAAGGCGGCGAATCTTCTTGATTTATCGCGACGATTAACTCTCCTCGATCTATGATTTTTTGCATATCTGGAGACATAGAGCTTGACGACTGATTTTTCTGGGCAATAACAGCAGCATTTCCTAGTAAATACTCCCAGGTTTCTTGATTAACTATGCCAGTGCTTTCTAAGCCGATATCAAGTTGAAAATTAGAAATAGCTTCTCGGGTTTGTTCCCCATAAATGCCATCGATCGCCCCTAGATAATACCCCTTTTGTTGTAAGCGATTTTGTAGCTCGATAATATCATAATCTCCCCAGGCTTCAGTCACCCCTAAATCGCCATTATTACTATCAGGCACAGTTTCCGCAATCCTTAATTGTGCCCGATTACCCAGAGATTCTGAAGATAAAAATATGGGTGCATCTTGAGTTTTTACTAAGGGGGTAAAAATTAAAACACTTCCCAAGCATATAGCCAATAAAATCAGAACGTTGTATTTCCAGTTAGAGAGTATTTTCATACAAATAATAATTGCTTTCCTGTCTTTTTCGCATCAATTGAGCTTGATAGTTTTTTATCCCCCCCCAAGTCTTCAAGACTAAATTTTGAGTATCCAGTTATTCAGTTAGTGTCCCCAGGTGTAGGATTATTGTACTTTACCATTATTATTACTCTGATCAGGATAAAGTGTAGCAGTTACTAACGGTTTTGGCATCCCAATTGATACCCCAACCCAGACCCCAATCTACTTGGACTCTATCAATGATCATTATACATCATGCGATCGCCATTACCATCATTTCCAGCCAACCCACAGACCCTAGGTAATATAGCCAGTTGGCAGAAATCAGGTTTTTAGGTAATAATGAAAGTATCGCCGATATTATCAAGTAGTTTCGCACTCATTAACAAATCATGTCTAATCAAAAACGAGAACCTGGAGGCTGTGGATGTGCCAGTATTCCCTTTTCAGTAATTCTGCTGTTTTTAGGTGGAGGTTATTGGCTATTTACACAGCGAGATAACTTAGACATTGGTCGGTTTCTTAATCATGAAATTATCGCTGACATTCCATTTATAAATACTTGGGAATTTCCTACTAATCAATCGCCGCCAACTTTACCCGACATTTCAGACCCTCCGAAAACTACCCAACCACAACCACAACCACAACCACAACCACAACCGGAAACACCACCACAATCACCAACAATACAGCCACCTTCTCCCCTACCATCATTGCCACTCAATACCTGGGAAGGTAAACCCATTAGAGGGATTTATTTAAGTCGTTATAAAGCCACAAATAACGCCAGTGAAGAAACCATTAGGGCTAGGGTTCGTTACTATCGCGATCGCGGTATTAATACCATTATTCATGGGGTATGGGGTAACGCTTGTACCATGTATGAAAGCCAAGTTATGCAGGCAAAATTTGGTTATAATAGCTGTCAAAATCTGTTTCAAGAAGAATGGATTGATTGGTTAATTGATGAAGCCCATAAACACGGCATGGAAGTTCATGCTTACTTTGAAAAAGGCATTAAAATAGACGAAAATAGTCACGCCTTTGATCTAGCAGTCCAGAGAGGTTGGATCGTCCCTGGAGTCGATCGCACTCACCCAGGAGTTGATCATTATGTCTTGAATGTTGGCATCCCAGAGGTCGCTCAATTTTTCACTGATATTATGGTTGAATTTGTCCAAAAATACCCCCAGATTGATGCAGTCCAATGGGATGATTATTTGGGTTATCATGATGAGTTACCAGGTCAAATCGATCGCACTCCTAAATTAACTAATTTTGTCCGCAATATGATTGCACAAATGAAAGCCGCTAACCCCTCAGTTAGTTTTGATATCTGCCACCATAACCCCTATTGGGCAAAACAGTATTTTGCCGCAGACCTAGAAGCATGGGGGGTCGATCGCTTTTTTATCCAGGTTTATGCTGAAGAAAATTTTGATGATGAAATGGTCTATGTCGAAGCCTCTGATGGTATTTCCATTACCGAGAGACAATTAAATCGATTACCCGAGTTGATTGATAATCCTAACATCCCTAATATTTTGCTATTTCCTCTCTCCGGAGAACCCGAAAGACTCGCCGACAAGGTGCATGAATTTACCATTTGAATAAACTTATAAATTAGGTTAATTATCATCATTTCCTCCTGTGGCTTCCCTGCTTCTATTCTACAGTTAAATTATCTCGGGTTGATTTTTTGGTCAATTTTTTTAAAAAATAGCCCGCCGAAATCGGCCAGAGGGGTTGACAGGCGGCGGCGATTAGTGATATCATATTTACATAATCTTAAATAATGGCTATTGTTGCAAAAAAATAATTTAGTGCATATCTGTATTATATAATATGATAGCATCAGCCGCTAAAAAAAGCAAGTATCGCCTGAGGGAGGAGGGATTTTAATTTTTGGAGGTAATCAGTTAAAATTATTACAAATATTAAAATTATTGCCATGATTGCCATTGTATAGACTTTTTTTCGATCAGGTCAGCCCTCAAGGCATTTGCTAATACAGATGAATAATCAACCCTTGAGAGATTTAAATAGTAAATGGGCCGACCAGGTAAAGAATGGTTGTCAGGAACTGCGCGACAGCGACGAAATCAGACAGACTTGGGATCATATCATCGCGACTATGGCCCTGCGGATTCGGCGATCGCTGAAACTCAAGGAAATTCTACAGACAACAGCCGATGAAGTGCAAAGATTACTGAAATGTGATCGCGTTTTATTGTACGAAATCGACTTGCATGGGAATGGTGGCATTGTGGTAGAGGCGGTAGAGGATGAGAGGTGGTCCTTAGAATGAACCATGCACCTTGTAAGATGGGCCCTATCTTTGGTTAGTGGCGATCGGTTCGATCGCCCTAGAAGCAGGTCAAATTGGGACTTGGGATTGGGATCTCAAAGATACGGTAAACTGGGATCAGCGGATGTATGAGATTTTTGGGTTGCAAGGTTGGCAGGGTAAAGCAGTTTATCAAGACTGGGCTAATCTAGTCCATCGAGATGATATTACCGAGGTTGAAAAGGCTATGGAAGCAGCCATAGCCAAAGATAATTTTTTTAATATAGAATTTCGTATTGTTAGACCCGATGGAATCAAGCGTTGGTTGCGAGGGGCAACCATAGTCCAGCACCATAGTGACGGTACCCGGAGCGATGACGGGGATTAATTACGATATTACCGATCGCAAACAGGCGCTCATTAGCCCTCAAATACAGTGAAGCCAAATATCGCACCATTATTGAAACCACCCAGGAGGGAGTGTGGGTTTTAGATAAGACAGATAACACCAGCTTTGTCAATCAGCAAATGGCAAAAATGCTAGGCTATTCTGTCACGGATATGCTGGGAATGTCTTTCCTAGATTTGATCGACACAGAAGGATCTTCGATGGCTGAAATTTATCTAAACCAGCGTCATCAGGGTATAATGGGTCAACATCGCGCCAAGCTGTGCCACCGTGATGGTAAAGTGGTCTGGGCTTTGGTTTCTGCTACACCTTTGTTTGATGATCTGGGGCAATATGACGGCTGCATTAAACTGGTGACAGATATCACCCACATGGTGGAAATACAGGAGGCTTTACAAACTTCTGAGGCGCAGTTGGCTAGTGTATTAAATAGTTCCCTTGATGGGATTATGGCTTTTCGTTCTCTGCGGGATGAGACTGGGGAAATAGTGGATTTTATCTGGTTGTTGACTAATCCCACGGCTGGCAAATTGGTGGGGCGATCGCCTCAAAAATTAATCGGTAAACAATTATTAGAAGAAATGCCGGGAAATAAAACTGATGGTTTATTTGATGCATTAGTCCAAGTGGTGGAGTCCGGCGAACCTTTCCAGTATGAGTTTCATTATCAACATGATGGCATTGACTGTTGGTTTGAAAATGTGGCGGTTAAATTGGGGGATGGTTTTGCGGTCACTTTCCGGGACGTGACCCGAACTAAACAGTCAGAAAAGGCTCTCCAACAAGTTAATCAAGAGTTGGAACAAAGGTTAGATGATCTCAAGCAGCGTCACCAAGAGATGGTGATTTTGGGTGAAATTAACGAATTTTTGCAGGCTTGTAACAATGTCGATGAGGCTTATGAGGCGATCGCCCGCCCAGTCGCACCTTGCTCTTCCCTGAGTGTTCGGGTGGTCTGTTTAGAACCTGTAGTTCCCGCAACCGGGTTGAAAATGTGGCTCGGTGGGGGTCTGATTTGCATTCAGCAGTTGATTTTGACCCTAAGCATTGTTGGGGACTGCGCCGGGGTCGTCCCTATGAAGTAGGAAATCAACGCTCAGGTCCTCGGTGTCAGTATATCCAAAACACTACAGAATTGGCGGTTACCCTTTGTATTCCCATGGTAGCTCAGGGGGAAACTTTGGGATGATTTTATCTAGCTACCAAAACCGCCACGGCTTGATCTGAACCAAAACAGCAATTAGCCCGCACTGTATCGGAACAGTTAAGTTTAGCGATCGCTAATTTAAACCTCCGAGAAACCCTCCAAAATCAGAGTATCCGAGATCCATTAACTGGATTATTTAACCGCCGCTATTTGGAAGAATCCTTTAATCAAGAGATTCTCCGCGCCCAACGTCAACAGCACCCCATTGGTGTGATCATGCTAGATATAGACCATTTTAAGCAGTTTAACGACACCTTTGGTCATTATGCAGGGGATTATGTCTTACGGGTGGTTGCTGAAGTATTGAAAAACAGTGTGCGCGGTTCAGATATTGCTTGTCGCTATGGCGGCGAGGAAATGACTCTAATTATGCCAGAATTGTCTTTACCCGCTATCTGCGATCGGGCTGAAGCTATCCGCACTGCTATTAGCCAACTGCGTCTCAACCATAACGGTCAAAATTTAAACACCCTCACCGCCTCTATAGGAGTTGCTTGTTTTCCTCAACATGGAACTACCCCCATGGCTGTAATCAAGGCGGCTGATGGGGCTTTATATCGCCCTAAGGCTAACGGACGTAACTGTGCGATCGTTGCCACCTTATCTTAATTTATTCTACCTGCTTCTGGGAGAGTTTGTCAACCTTGCCTAAAGGGTGAAGTTAGAATAAGAAATAGCGCTGCGCCATGGGTAAAACTGTGGCGGGTTCACAGGTTAGCAGTTCCCCGTCTGCCGTGACTTCGTAGGTTTCTGGGTCTACTTCTATATGGGGTAAACTATCGTTTAATTTCATGTCTAATTTACTCAAATGGCGGGTATTATATACCGGAACTGTCGCTTTTTTTAAACCCAGTTTTTGCATGGTTTTACCCGCCAAAGAAGCCTGGGAAACAAAGGTTAATGATGTGGCAGATATCGCCCCTCCGAAACTTGCAAACATCGGACGCATATAAACCGGTTGGGGTGTGGGAATACTAGCGTTGGGGTCTCCCATTTGCGACCAGGCGATCGCCCCCCCTTTAATCACGATTTCCGGTTTAACTCCAAAAAATGCCGGTTTCCATAGACATAAATCTGCTAATTTACCCTCTTCAACCGAACCGACATAATCATTAATTCCATGGGCAATAGCAGGATTAATGGTATACTTAGCAATATAGCGTTTAGCCCGGAAATTATCATGGGTTTCTGCCGCATTTTCTGGGGATGATAATAACCCCCTTTGTACCTTCATTTTATGGGCGGTTTGCCAGGTGCGGATAATCGTTTCTCCTACCCTTCCCATAGCTTGGGAGTCCGAGGCTATCATACTAAATGCGCCGAGGTCGTGAAGGATATCTTCGGCGGCGATGGTTTCCCGACGTATGCGGGACTCAGCAAAGGCAACATCTTCGGGAATATGGCGATCGAGATGGTGACATACCATCAACATATCTAAATGTTCTTCTAGGGTATTTGCCGTATAGGGACGGGTGGGGTTAGTGGAGGAAGGCAGCACATTTTTATAACTACAAACTTTGATAATATCTGGCGCATGACCACCCCCCGCGCCTTCCGTGTGGTAGGTGTGAATTACCCGGTCTTTAAACGCGGCTATGGTATTCTCTACAAACCCCGCCTCATTGAGAGTATCTGTGTGAATAGCTACTTGGATATCATATTTATCAGCAACTGTTAAACAAACATCGATCGCCGCTGGTGTAGTTCCCCAATCTTCATGAAGTTTTAAACCCATAGCCCCCGCCATTACCTGTTCAACTAAGCCTTGAGGTTGGGCGCTGTTTCCCTTCCCTAAAAATCCTAAATTCATCGGGAAGGCTTCCGCCGCCTGTAGCATTCGATGAATATTCCATGCTCCCGGAGTGCAGGTAGTGGCATTTGTTCCCGTGGCGGGTCCGGTGCCACCTCCTAACATAGTGGTAATTCCAGAGGCGATCGCCGTTTCAATTTGCTGGGGACAAATAAAGTGAATATGGCTATCAATTCCACCAGCCGTTAGGATTTTACCTTCTCCCGCAATAGCCTCCGTAGACGGACCAATAATAATATCAACGTTGTCTTGAATATAGGGATTTCCCGCTTTACCAATTTTACAGATTTTACCGTCTTTAATACCCACATCAGCTTTAATAATTCCCCACCAGTCTAAAATTAGGGCATTAGTAATTACCACATCAACCGCCCCATCTTCCCTAGAAATGGGAGATTGTCCCATACCATCTCGAATTACTTTACCCCCTCCAAATTTGACCTCATCTCCGTAAGTAGTTAGGTCTCTTTCTACTTCTATAAATAGTTCTGTATCCGCTAATCTAATGCGATCGCCTACCGTTGGTCCGAAGGTTTCCGCGTAGGCTTGTCTATCCATGCGATAACTCATTTTTGGCTCCTAATTAATCACAATATAGCTATTTTTAAGCTGGCGGCGGGTTAACTCCCCAGATTTACTTAGGCTTTTTTTTGGACTTATCTTTTTTGCGTTTTTCCCGCTTAACTTCTGGTGATAATGTGCCATTAATTAACCCATTAAAACCGTAAACTTCACCACTTCCGGCTAGAGTCACTAATTCGAATTCTCGCTGGTCTCCTGGTTCAAATCTGATGGCTGTACCAGCGGGGATATTTAAGCGCATTCCCCTAGCTGTTTCTCTGGCAAATTCTAAGGCGGGATTGACTTCGTAAAAGTGAAAATGAGAACCGACTTGGATGGGGCGATCGCCTGTATTTGCCACATTGATTTTGACAGTTTCGCGACCCGAATTAAGTTCGATTTCTCCTGGTTTAACGATTATTTCTCCGGGAATCATAGTTAATTAAATAGTGATTGTTTTACTGGATAGGATTATGAACTGTTACCAACTTCGTACCATCGGGAAATGTCGCTTCTACCTGTACCTCGTCCACCATTTCCGCTACCCCTTCCATAACATCATCCTTAGTTAAAAGAGTCGTTCCATAACTCATTAAATCCGCCACAGTGCGACCATCTCGCGCCCCTTCTAAAATGGCAGCAGATAGGTAAGCGACAGCTTCGGGATAGTTCAATTTAACTCCCCTGGCTTTACGGCGCTCCGCTACTAAGGCGGCAGTAAAAATTAGCAATTTGTCTTTTTCTTGGGGTGATAGTTGCATCCACAACTCCTTAAATTCGTGAAATTATTAAACGTTCCACACTCGCGGTTTAGTGATGTTTTTTCCTGATAAATTGGGGCGTAATAACTGCCAAATTTGGGTAAACCAGGCGATCGCCTCTTGGCTAGACGGACCACGATAACGACACAATAACCCTGATAACAGTTGAGTCGCCCCGGCTTCTCCTTCGCTTTGGTGTTCACCCCACAGCATTCTAACATGGTTTAGGGTCTCTTTGGAAACAGGTTCACCCACCCAGGTGAGGGTAGCAACTACAGGCCATCCTCCTAAGCCGTGGGGACTCTCTAAAATGGTTTCACCCCCAGGAAGCCATTGTCTATCTATCCATAGTGGTTTCTCATTTTGCCATATTTCCGTGTGCGATCGCCACTCTCCCTGTCCAAAATTTTCCCCCCTGGCTGAACGACCAAACCGGGTAATTTCCCATCCTAACCAGGTCGCTTCTGGGGCTAATTCTACCCGTAAATCTTGACGATAAATAGCACCATTAAAAATGATGGTTTCCCGTGGTAAATATTCCAAATAAGCGCCTTTTTCTAGTTTAATCTTAACATTTTGGCTGGCAGTTTTTCCCGTGCTACGATAAACTCTACTCGCCGCCGCCGTAGTTAATAAAACTTTCGTATCCGCTTGTAAATGCAGGTTTTGGGAAAGGCGATCGCCCCCCACCATTCCCCCGGCGGTATGTAATGCTACACTATGGCAAATTTCCTCACCTGGCGGATAAAAAGGGCGTTGGATTTTATAGGGGGCCGTGGTATACTTATCAACTACTTGGGTAATGCCATGATTTTGGGAATATGTCAGGTTAAGAATACCATGCCATTCTGACGGGTTACAGTCACTCATTAATTGATAATTGATAATTGATAACTAACTCCCTCTGGGGTTAGGCGGTGAGGGAGTGACGAAAACCTGAGAGTGGGGATTAGATAGTTGACTGCATAATTATTCACAATGATGATGATTTTTGATGCTTTAACACCGCATCTCTCAATTGTCCTTGACATTCATCAAGCAGTTGAATTCCCCCTTCCGCATCCAAATCAGTCCAATACATTAATAGGGCTAATTTCACCGATTTATTACTGCGTTCTAATAATTCGGCTGCTTGTTGGCGAGTCATACCTGTTAAATCAATTAAAATACGCATCGCCCGATCGCGTAATTTATTATTCGTCACCGCCACATCAACCATGCGATTACCGTAGACTTTTCCTAGCCTAACCATCACACTGGTTGAGATAATATTTAATGCCATTTTGGTCACAGTTCCCGCTTTTAGGCGAGTGGAACCCGCCAGGATTTCTGGACCTACTAAAAGGCGGATATCCACATCAGCATCAAACGTCACTTGTTCCCTGGGAACACAAGCCATAAATATGGTTTTTGCCCCTCGGCTTTTAGCTGCTTGTAGCGCCCCATGAACGTAGGGAGTTGTGCCGCCCGCCGTAATTCCTAGGACGATATCTAACTCCGTGATTTGGCGGTGGGCGATCGCTTTTTCCCCATCCGTGACCCTATCTTCTAATTCCTCCGAACTACGAATTAAAGCCCCTGCGCCCCCCGCAATAATCCCCTGTACCAATTCCGGGGGACTACAGAAGGTGGGCGGACATTCAGCCGCATCTAACACCCCTAAACGGCCACTGGTACCCGCCCCCACGTAAAATAACCTCCCCCCTTTTTTTAGGGCTTGTGTAGTTAGGTCAATGGCTTGGGCCAGAGATTCGCGCGCATGGGCGATCGCCAGTAAAGTTCTAGCATCCTCGCGGTTAAACAAATCCACTAATTCCAAGGAAGTCAGGCGATCGAGGTTTTCACTACTCGCATTAGCCTGTTCCGTCAATAAATGGCCCCGCGTTTCCAAATTAGTCATTTTTTGCTGTTCGTCCTTCACAAGTGATCAGGCTAAAGTAAACCTTCTAGGCGACGGCGAATGCTGTCGAGTTCGTCTGATGGAAATTCTGAGGATTCCTCTGAGTCCCTTTCGTCTTGGGTTTTGCCTTGTTTTTCCCACTCAAACTCCTCCACATTATTTTCTGGAGGAATTGCTAAAGCCCCAGACGGAATCAACTCCCAATCATAATCTACACTGCGACAGAATTCTTTGATTTCATCATCATCAATTGCCTCAATACAGGGACTGGGGAAATCTTGGGCTTCCAACAAACCACCAAAGCGGAGGGCATCGTCTTCCTCCTCAAACATTAACACCTTATTGCGATCGCCCATCTGAATTGTATGGATTCCCTCATTATCAGTCCCGGCATTGAACAGCAAGACATAGACTTTCATGATCTTGAATCGGGTTGTTAACAACAGCTTTATCTTATCTTACAACCTCCGATCACCTTTTCTCTCAACTCCACCAGATGATCGCCATTCCAGACCCGCCCCCTTCCGGTTGAGATGTGCTAACCAGTCTGCTAGACTGTCTCCACCAGCTAAATATCACAAATCGGAAGATTATCTTGCATGAATTATACCACATCCGGTGCAGAAATGCCAGCAATTAAAACATTTGTTAACAATCAAGTTAAGTTTCCTGAACGCTTTAATGGAACCATTGACAATCAGGATGAAATGTATTTATTTGCCCTCCAAAATCAAGGCTTTCCTGAACGCGCGATCATTCGTTATTATAGCAATGGTATTCGCATATTTGATGCTGTAAAACAGGTGGTTAATTGGCATTTTGGCGGTTTTAATAAGATTAGTGCATTTTTAGACTTTGCTAGTGGCTATGGACGTTCTACCAGGTTTTTTGTGCAAGAAATACCCTCAGATAAAGTCTGGATTTCTGATATTTATGCCGAGGGGGTAAAGTTTCAGGTTGAACAGTTTGGGGTCAATGGTATTGTGTCTACTTCTCAGCCAAAAGACTATCTTTGTAATCAGAGTTTTGACTGTATTTTGGCTTGTTCTTTTTTTAGCCATCTCCCCAAAGCTACTTTTTCCCATTGGTTGAGGGTGTTATATGGCTTACTTAATCCCAATGGTTTATTATTGTTTAGCGTCCATGACCGCAGTTTATTACCATCTCATTTAATGATTGATGATTCCGAGTTATTATTTTGTCTGAATAGTGAAAGCAGAACTTTGGACTTGGGGGAATATGGAACCAGTTATGTCGGCGAAAATTTTGTCGCTAATACCATGGCTGATATTTCCGAACATCAGGCTGTTTATCATCGCATACCCCAGGGAATTTGTCGGTATCAAGACCTATATATTTTGGCGAAAAATCCGACCATGACTTGGGAGAATTTTCGATATTATCATCATCCTATCGGAAAAATTGAACAGTGTAATCTTACCGCTGATGGCGTTTTGGAATTGGGGGGTTGGGTTTCCGAAATTAACCCCCGTGGTCAGGTTTCCGAAATTTTGGTTTATCAAAATACTCTCTTGGTTTATCGGGAAACAATTACCGGGGAAAATAACCCGGAGATAAAATGGCATTTTGTCTGCAAGTTAAACCAGGTGAATTTTGTTGATATTATTATGGTGAAAACCATCAATAATTTTGGGTTAGAATGGGTGTTTGATTGTGCGCCGCTAGAGTTTTGGTTGAGGGGGAACTAATTGCTATGATGAAAATCACACAGTCTCCAGTTCTAACCACTACCGAAATCCATAAATATGGGACTTTTTGGCATTCCTCAAAGAAGTAATGATGCCTTGTGGCGATCGATAAAATACCATTAGGCACTAACGTGATTCTGCCAACACTTGGAAAAGGACAAGGCCTTGCCTACTAAGCGAGACACTCCTTGCCTCAAGGTACTGCCAAACCCCCTTTTTTTTGCGCCTTACCTGGACTTGGCGGCGTACAGAGACATATCTCTGACTAACGCAGTCTGGCAGCCAGGGTTCAGGCACTTGGACGGTTCCTGCTACTCCAGCCTGGGGAATTCCCTCAGTCCGCAAACGGTCAATCAGAGACCGTGTTCCTTGGTGAATCACTTTTTTGGTGGGGTTTTCAACAAACTGTGGTCTACAATCACGACACTTGAACCGTGGTTAGCCGCTTTTGAATCTGTCTTCAACTTTGGTACATACCTAATACTAGCACCGAGATGATGATACCATTTACGGAGGTCAAGGTAATGACTCTCTCGTGGGTGAAACAGGTAGCGACCTGTTATTGGGTGATAGGGGGGATGATACTTAATGGGTATTAGCGATCGAGTTCCTGGTTATACATTAATTGATCACTTTGCTCTGGATGAGGATATCATCCAGTTAACGGACTTCCGAGGAACTTTTCGACTCTAACTTTCCCCCGAACAATTACCCCCCGGTACAGCAATTGTCGGCCAAAATCGCCAAGGAGATTTTGACTTAATTGCCCTAGTCAAGGACGTTTTCTGCTTTGATTTAGAGGAAAATTATTTTATATTTTCTTAATAAATCGCCAGAATGTTCATGTTGTACAAGTAAATGACCATGCCGACCCAAATATCGGATTTTTAGCCAGGTTTCCTGAGCTAAAATCAGGGTAGCAGAAAACATAGTCCAAGTCCGAGTTGTTGTTTATTTTTTATACCCATGGAAGACCTAATTCAAAATCTAACCAATACCGAAACCCCGTCAACCCCGTCAACCCCTGTACCTCCCCGTGTATCGACAGATGAGATAGATACCTTATTTGGTGGTCCTGGCAATAATGTTTTCCTGCTTCAGAATCATTTTGATCAATTGCCTCCCCTGAGTCCAGCCACGACTCAAATTGGTACTAACGACGACGATGAGTTATTTGGGACCAATGGGAATGATGTCATCCTAGGTCGCGGCGGTAATGATACCATTTACGGATTTATGGGTGATGATTTCATAGATGGTCAAGGGGGAGATGACCGGATTTATGGCGGTCAGGGTAATGATATCTTATCAGGGGCTGAAGGTAGAGATACCATATTCGGCGATATCGGTGATGATATCATTTACGGTGGCGCAGATGACGACCTGCTATTTGGCAACCAGGGCAATGATACAATTTATGGTGACGGCGGTAATGATACCATCTATGGCGGTCAGGGAGACGACTACCTAGTGGGCGGTAGTGGTAATGATCTGTTATTTGGTGACCAAGGAAATGATACCCTAGTGGGAATAAGTCGCGCCGGAAGAGGTTACACCCTGATCGGTGATTTTGACCCAGAGAAAGATACGGTGATGTTACGGGGACGCAGAGAAAATCATGAATTAGTTCCATCCCAGGAGCTATCTGTTGCTACCAATGTTAGTCTACCAGAAGGAACGGCAATTATTCAGACCACCCTAGATGGTACTCAGCAACTGTTAGCGGTTGTTCAGGATAATTTCTTTTTGGATATTGACGCGAGTTATTTCGACTTCTTATGACGGTTTCAGGGCGCTAATGATTAGTCATAGCGCCCTTACCATCATCCCCTTAATTATTTTCCAGTTTCGCACTACAGGTTAAAGCTACATCCACCAATTCATCTGGGGCTTGTCCAGTTTCCTGAAGTTGCTGTAGGATGTCCACAAACTCCTCAATCGAAAATCGATCTTGATACTCAAAAATGGTACACTGACAGATAGTTTGCGCTTGTTGGGGGGTTAGCCCTGACCTCTGCGATCGCTCACGACAATTGCTCACATAATTGCTGACAAACTCTTGAGGATAAGCATTCCTGGGTTGTTGTTGGTAACTAGGAGATTCAGCAGCAGCCATCGTACAGACAGTCACCGTGAAACTTAGGGAACCTAAGAAAAAAAATTGTTGCCAAATTTTGGGTATGCTCATGCTATTAATTGGATTCCGTATCAGCCGGCGGAAGTCTCCACAACTTGACATTATAGCAGTAGGATTTGGGAAGCCTTAGATGAGTAAGCCTCAGAACACCCCCAGGTTGATTAGACAAGGCGCGCGCCGCCGAGTCAAAATTTTGCTCATAGCAGCGTGCGCCTTAATGTTATTCATGAGTCTAGGACTGGTCAATCACCTGTTAATAATGCGATCGTCCGCTAGAGAACCCGTTGATACCTTCTTAGTATTGGGGGGAAGTATCCGCCGAGAAATCTATGTTTCCCAACTAGCCACAGAATATCCACAAATCCCCATTATCATTTCTAAAGGTTCCGACGACCCCTGCATTGTCAAGCTATTTGAGCGTAACAAAGCCCCCAGCCAAGGAGTTTGGTTAGAAAAATGTGCCAACTCCACCTTCGGGAATTATATGTTTAGTCAACCCTTACTCACCCAATGGGGTGCGCGCCATGTAAAAATCCTCACCTCAGATACCCACCTTACCAGGGCCCAATGGATGGCTAAAATCATGTTAGGAGCCCATGGGATTTGGCCAGAAATGGAATTAGTAGAAGAATCCGGGATACCCGGGAACACAGAATCTCTGCTCAAAACCATATTAGACCTCAGCAGAGCCATCCTTTGGGCTTTTTTTTTAGCCAGATCTGGCAACCGAGTTGTTCTGATGTTGTTCACCTTCGAGAAGTCGATATGGCTTCCTGGTGTGAAAATGGTTTTACCTGCGAGTATCAGGGGGGAGTTGATCCCGAATCCCTATGCAATTAGAAAATCAGCAGAAGTAACCGCCGATCTCTAAAATGGAGTCCAACCAGTTCGCAGCATTAGAGTGGGGTGCTTTTCTGTGTCTGTTGGCCAACCAAGACCTACAGCTTTTTTGTTGAAATTTCCCTGGGAAATGCTATAATGATTAATGAGCTTGGAAATGCCTGGAGAGGTGGCAGAGATGGTCGATTGCGACGGACTCGAAATTCGTTAGGGGTGCAAGCTTCTCGTGGGTTCGAATCCCACCCTCTCCGATTAACTTAAACCCTTATCATTATTGCGAT